>JAWKPF010000046.1 GCA_041390825.1 Thermomicrobiales bacterium | reverse complement strand
CACGTGCGCGGCAGGCGCAACGAGCGCACCACCAGCTCCGCATAGTTCTCCGGGTTGTAATGGAAAAGGGCGTTCCAGGCGTCTGCCGTCGTGATGCTGAGCGAGCCGACGCGCAGGCTAAGCAGCCCGACGACCATCAGGACGCCAATCAACGCGACAAGACCCAGCGGCAGCAATGAACGCTGCTCACGGCCAGGTTGTCCAGTGAGTGTTCCGGCGGCGTGCGCGGGAGTTGCCATGGTGGATGCGCCTTACTCGAACCGTCCGTTCCGTACTGTCGAGAAGGAACGATTCGACTGTAGCGCCATCGAAGTTGACCTCGGTCGAGTTACGGATCGAAAAATCCGACATCTCTGATCGGAATTTTCTATTCACACCTCCGCGCTGTCAAGCGGACAGCAATCGTCCGGTCAGGCGGCGGCTCGAAATCCAGGCAGCGTCGCGGATGGCGCTCGCGAATGCCTGTTGACGGGAGGATTCTGCGTTCTCTAGTATTCCGACCAAATTAGTCAGATTAGGATTTGTAGGACAATGACGACGCAACTCGCACCAGCGCCACGCAAACCCAGAGCCAGACATCCATTGACGACCATTCCGGCCAGCGTGGTCGGCTCGACGTGGATCACTCCGCGCATGACTCGCCTAACCATACAGAGCGATCAGATGGCCGGATTCCTCCGTTCCGACGAGCCGGACCAGTTCGCTACGATCATCTTTCCTCGACCCGGTCAGCAGCTCATCGATCTGTCCGATGGCGTCGATTGGGATACATTCTTCAAGATTCCCGACGAGTTTCGACCTGAGGCCCGCAACTACACCGTGCGCCATGCCAACCCTGCCGCTGGCACGATCGATGTCGACATTTTGGTGCACGGAGGACCCGGGTACGGAGAGAACTGGGCGGCCAACGTGCAACCGGGCGAGCGGATCTTTCTCTGGGGTCCGCGGGTGGCATACAGCCCGTTTCCAAATGCGTCGTTTCACTTGCTTTTTTGCGATGAATGCGGGGTGCCGGCGGCAGCCGCCATCATCGAGTCGCTCCCTCCCGACGCTGCCGGCCGCCTGGTGGCCGAAGTGAAGGACTCATCGGCTATCCCTCCGATGCCCGATCACCCAGGCGTTGCGCTGGATTGGGTGTTCTCCGGCGAGTCCGAACCCGGTACCGGAGGCCGGTTGCTGGATGCCGTCGCCTCGGTTCCGCAACCAAGTGGGTTGGTGTACGCCTGGGGCGGCGGAGAGATGACCGCGATGCAGAAGATCGGACGATACTTGCGCAAGCATTGGGGTCTCAAGACGTCGTCGATCAGCGCCATTGGCTATTGGCGCATCGAGCCGTGAGATCCCGCCACGTAAACAGCGCTCTCGATTGTTCCACGAGATGTGAACTCTTGTTACGATCAGCATAGTTGTCGTCTGACAATCGCGATTGCGAGCGGAGAAAACTTCATGCCAACCGGACCGATTCCTGACAGCCACGCCGATCTCCTCGAGGTTCGATTGCTCGGTCAGCTTGCAACTGTGGATTCTGGCAACCGCCCACAGGTCAACCCAGTCTGGTTTCTCTGGGAGGACGGGCATCTGCTCCTCAGCATCAAGCCGGAAACCAGGAAGTACCGAAATCTCCGCGGGAACCCTGCGGTCGCGCTATCGGTTCTCGATCCAGGAAACTCGTTCCGCTACATCGAGCTCCGTGGCGAGGCCATCGATTTCGAGCTCTTTACCACCCTTGCGTTCGTGAACCGACTGGCTCACAAATACACCGGCGCGGACTTCACAGGGGGTGTCGACGGCGAGGAACGCTGGAAGGTCACCATCCGCATTGATTCGTGGACCTCTGCCGGGAGCTAGTTCGACGATCGGAGCGCGAAACGATCGGTCGCTTCGATGAGCGCGTCGGTGATGCCTGGTTCGCTCATGGCGTGACCGGCGTCCGGAATGATATGCAGCTCCGAATCAGGCAACGCCGCATGCAACTCCCAGGCGTTCCGGACCGGACAAATGACATCGTACCGGCCGTGGATGATGACGGTCGGGATATGCGCGATACGGTCGGCGTCCTCGATGAGCTGATTGGGGCGCTCGAAGAAACCTCCATTGACGAAAAAGTGATTCTCGATCCGCGCGAATGCGAGGTATTGCTCGTCGGTTCCACCCTCGAATACCGGGATGAGCTGACTGGTCGACCATTCCCAATTCGTCCAGGCACGAGCTGCTTCGAGCTGTTCGGCCGGATCGTCTCCGAACAGTCGGCGATGATATGCGCGCATCAGGTCGTCCCGTTCTGATTCTGGAATAGGCGCCAGGTAGTTCGCCCACACATCGGGAAAGATGTTGCTTGCGCCTTCCTGGTAGTACCAGGAAAGCTCGAACGGTCGCAGCAGAAAGATGCCGCGGAGGATCAACTCGGAAACGTGTTCCGGATGCGTCTCCGCGTAGGCAAGCGCGAGGGTGCTCCCCCAGGATCCTCCAAACACCTGCCAGCGATCGATCCCAAGTCGCTGCCGAATCGCCTCGATATCCGACACCAGGTGCCAGGTTGTGTTGCCCTCGACTGACGCGTGCGGGGTGCTCCTGCCGCATCCTCGTTGATCGAAGAGAACAATTCGGTACCGTTCGGGATCGAACAACCGCCGCTGGCGAGGGTTCGTCCCACCCCCAGGTCCACCATGAAGAAAGATCACCGGCTTGCCGTCAGGGTTTCCGCACTCCTCGACATAAAGGCGGTGACCGTCGTCGGTCTCGAGAAACCAGGTGGAGTAGGGCTCGATCTCCGGGTAAAGCTCGCGCATGCTCATTCCTGTGACTTGGCGCCAATGCGCGGAACGCCGCCATCGGCTGGCAGCGAGACGAGTCCGGTTTCGGCGTAGTGGAGAAGTTTCTCGCGGGTATCGGCAATGTCGTTGTTCCGCATCGTCAGTTGCCCGATGCGATCCTGCGCGGTGAACGACGCTTCGCCCTTCTCCATCGTCAGGCGGCTGGCGTCGTAGGTGAGATTGGGAGAGGTTGTATCGAGAATCGAGTAGTCGTTTCCGCGCCGCAAGCCAATCCTGACCTCCCCGGTG
Organism: Thermomicrobiales bacterium; assembly: GCA_041390825.1. Lineage (NCBI taxonomy): Bacteria > Pseudomonadati > Thermomicrobiota > Thermomicrobia > Thermomicrobiales > Thermomicrobiales bacterium. The sequence continues at coordinate 24,399 of JAWKPF010000046.1, read as the reverse complement.
ACCACCTTGGCGACCCAGTTCTGCAGCGATTCGCGCAGCATGAGCGCTTGCGGATCGAACCAGCGCCCCTCATACAGCAATCGACCGAGCGTGCGGCCGTTCACCCGCAGTGTCTCGATCGTGTCCTCGTTGTGGATACCGGAGACGAGGCGGTCGTAGGCGATGTGAAGCAGCGCCATCCCCGGCGCTTCGTAGATGCCACGGCTCTTCGATTCGATGATGCGATTCTCGATCTGATCGCTCATCCCGAGTCCGTGTCGTCCACCGATGGCGTTTGCCGCGGTGATCAACTCGACCTGATCCGCAAACGACTGCCCATCGATCGCGACCGGAAACCCCTCCTCGAACGTCACCGTCACCTCTTCGTAGTCGATCACGATCTCCGGCTTCCAGAACGCGACCCCCATGATCGGATCGACGATCGTGATGCTGGTGCTGAGCTCCTCGAGGTGTTTGGCCTCGTGCGTGGCCCCGAGGATGTTCGAATCGGTGGAGTAGGCCTTTTCGGCGGACATGCGGTACTGGAAGCCAGCTTCCGCGAGGTAGTCCGACATCTCCGCGCGGCCGCCGAGTTGATCGATGAAGGCCGAATCGAGCCACGGCTTGTAGATCCTGAGCGCGGGGTTCACCAGGAGCCCGTAGCGGTAGAACCGCTCGATGTCGTTACCTTTGTAGGTGCTCCCGTCACCCCAGATGTTGACGCCGTCCTCCATCATGGCCGCGACCAGAATGGTCCCGGTCACAGCGCGACCCAGCGGCGTGGTGTTGAAATAGGGGACACCGGCGGTAGTGATGTGAAACGCCCCGCATTGCAGCGCGGTCAGCCCTTCACGCACCAGCTCCTGTCGGCAGTCCACCAGGCGCGCCGATTCCGCCCCGTACTCCAACGCGCGGCGAGGAATGTCGTCGTAGTTGGTTTCGTCCGGCTGACCCAGATTGGCCGTGTAGGCATACGGCACCGCACCATGCTCGCGCATCCAATAGAGCGCCGCGCTCGTGTCGAGGCCGCCCGAGAACGCAATGCCGATCTTTTCTCCAACTGGAAGACTTCCGAGAATATTTCCCATTTCACCCGCCATCTGCCACACGAACGCGCGATCGTCGATCGATGCGATTCTACGCGGTTCGCTGTTCGTGATTGCGCCGGGAGGATCCGGCTTTGCATGAACGGCTAGTGGAGTTTGGGTTGGGCCTCCGGCTCGCCGAGCGTCAACATCAGTCGATTCGCGTTCGCAAAGAACGCCGCATAGTTCAGGATGTCGAGGATCTGAAGGTCGGTGAACCCAAGCGCACGCAAGGGCGCAAGGTCGGCGCCTGTGAGCGCTTCTGGATCGTTCGTGAGCTTGGCGGATACGTCGACCACTGCTCGCTCGACCGGCGGTAGCTCGGTGTCGGTCCCTTCGTCCAGGAATCGTTGCGCCATGGGGCGGTTCTTCAGATAGTTCGCCACATGACGCGCATGCACTGACGCGCAGAAGACGCAGCCGTTGATCCGGGAAGTGGTGGTCGCTCCGAGTTCGCGGTACCCCGCTTGAGTGACGTCGGCCTCATCGGCATAGACATGTCGATGCACAAGCGCGCGCGCCTGCAACGAATCGAAATCGTTCGCCAACACCAGCAGATAGTCCGAAGCGTTCTTGCCGGCAATGAACGACTCGATCTCCTCCCTCCGACGCGGGGAAAGATCACCATCCACAGCACGCGGAACCCAGGGAACCCAGTTGAGGAATTCGAGTGTGAACGCTGGCTCGGACATCATGACGCTCCCAATGCACGCAGCGCAGCAATGAGCCGCACCTGATATGACACATACGCGACGACCTGCGATAGAACGACGATTCCCTGTGGCGACAGCCCCGACTCGAGCAACGCGTCGATGTCGTTCCGGCTGCTCTCCATCGGTCGAGTGGTCACCAGGTCGACGTGTCGCATTGCCGCCGACAACGGGTGATCGTCTGGCCACGACGCGTGGATGTCCATCGCCATTTGAACCTCCGGGGACGAGACTCCGACGTCGTCAGCTCGGGCGGCGTACCAATCAGTCACTCGATTGCTTCGCGTATGCGACGCGGTCCGGATGGCGACCAATAGGCGATCGGCAAGAGAAAATGCAGCACCGGAATCGCTCGACGGGCGAAAGAGCGCGTCAGAGTACCCCTGCATCTGCGCACCCAGCTCCGGCTTTTCCGCCCGGAGCGCCCGCACCCGGGCGGTGCAGTCCTCGCCCAGGATGGAATCGATCACATCGTCTTGGCTCATGTCATCCCCTGTCAGGCGTCCGCAGGTCAGGTCTGGTTGCGAGTGCTTTCATCCATGCTCGCCGCCTGAACGCTCGAGCGCCCGCACGACGAACCCGAAGCATGTGTCGACCTACAGCGCTTTTCCGTCGCTCGAGAAGCGGGCGAGATCGTCGTCCACAAAGCCGTCACGCTCCAGCGCCGGCAAACCGTCGATGCTGGTGACGTTGTTGGCCTGGATGTAGTTCGATTTCCACGACTCGCCGTTTTTCGCTTGCTGTTTCTCGGCCCACCGCACCAGTTGTTCCCGCTCGTCCACGAGCTTCATGCGCGGAACCATGAATCCGCATGAATCCGCGATCCGCTCGACATCGATCACGATGATCGATCGAGAAATGAGCGTCGTATCCTCCGAAGGCTCGAAGGCCGCCATCCGCTTTTCGTACTCGGGGTGGCCGGGATCGACGACCCGACCGACGCCATGCAGCCGAATCACCTTCGGAGCACCCTCTAACGCGCAGAACATCACAACGATGCGCCCGTTCTCACGCAAGTGAGCGATCGTTTCCGCTCCGCTCCCGACCAAATCCAGGTAGGAAACCGTGTTTGGACCGAGAACGCGAAAGAGGCCGCTGCCCCCTTTCGGTGAAACGTTGACGTGGCCTTCGCTGCCGGATGGCGCAGTGGCGACAAAGAAGAGCGGCTGCTTGCTGATCCAGGCCTCGAGCTGGGAATCGATGCCCTTGAAAATACGTCCCACGGTGTTCTACTCCACACATCGTTCGAATTGGGAAAACTCTACCGCAGCAGTGAGATTGGAGATTGCCTGGTGATTTCGCAATCGAATGCCGCTGGGCGCTTTTTCGACGATACGAATGAGATCGACTCACCACATTGTGTTGTAATAGAAATCATTCGAACGCTTGGAAACCGGGCACGACCCGGCAAGGGCCGGCGGCACATCCTGTACGGTCGGAGCACCTGCGCGGGAGCAGAAAGGAACGAATCTGGACTCCTTTGTAACTCCGTTGGCGCGTGCTTCGCGCAAGACCGACCGGATCCATGACCCTCGACTGGTCTTTGCGATTCTGGCGGTACTGGCAGTTCTTGGCGGTGTGGCTGCCGCGCGCATATTGACGTTGCTCGATCTCTATTCGCATCATGAGCATCTTCTGCGGGTGTTCTTCATTGCGCTTTTCTTCTCCACCATTCTCACCGGATTGACGACACTCATCCTGAGATGGCTCGATCGGCGCGATCCACTGCCCTGGCAACTGTACGCATCGCTTCTTGCGTGGGGGGCAATCCTCAGCACCGGACTGGCGTTGCCTGCGAATCAGCGAATCCTCAGAGATGTCGATCGGTGGGTCGAGAAAAACGACCTGATTCCATACGCTGGCGAGAATCGAGGCTTCCTGCTTGGCGCTCCGATTGCCGGCCCCCTCGTCGAGGAGACGCTCAAAGGGGTTGGCTTGCTTTTGGTTTTCTTCCTCTTTCGCTCGTTCTTCCGCAGTCCTCGTGACGGATTCATCATGGGCGCGCTCGTCGGGGCCGGATTCAACTGGTTCGAGTCCGCGCTCTACGTTGCCAATGACTATGCGGAATGGGGCGTCCACACCTATGGCACCGAACTGGGAGGGCGCTACGGACTGTTCGGGTTCGCCGGGCATGCGTTGTTCACGGGACTGACCGGGCTCGGCCTGGGCTATGCGGCTGTCAGCAAGACCCGCGTTCGCGCGGTGGCCTGGGCGCTCCTTGGGTACTTCCTCGCGGTGACCGCCCACCTGGTCAACAACGGGCTTGGCGTTGCCGTGGTCGTGATCCTGCACACGATGGGCAAGCCGATTCCCGATCTCAGCGCTCCGACCGAGGAGAATCCGTTTCTCTCCAGCTGGATGAGCGCCAGTCTCCGCAGCTTTTTCATGTTCCTGCCATCGGTCTTGCTCATTCTCTACACATTGGTGCGCACGGGTCGATGGGAGGAGAAAACGATTCAGACCGAGCTGGCTGGCGAACCTGACACCGTCATCTCGGAAAAAGAGCGCGCCCGGTTGGCCCGTGAGACCCATTGGCGCATGCGCCGCTATCCATGGGAGTCACGGCGCCACTCCAGATCGATCGTGGCCGAGCAGAACCGTCTCGCGTTCCTCAAGTATCAGGTTGAACAAGAAGGTGGCGATGTGCAGACCGATCCGGAAATCGTTGCCCAACGAGCGCGCATCGAACGGATTCGCGCCTCATCGTGATTGTCGACGACGAGAGTGATACGTTACCTGAGGGGAAGAGAGGGGTGGAGCGGGTGATGGGACTCGAACCCACGACATTTTGCTTGGGAAGCAAACACTCTACCAACTGAGTTACACCCGCATCGGTCAGCACTATACACCTGACGCGAAGTCACGTCCAGCCGAATTCCAGTCACAACTGGCACAGTCCGCGAGGTCGTGCATTTCCAAGGTCAACAAAGGGACGCTTTCAGCGAATTCCAAGTTTGACCCGATAATCTCATGACCGTATACTCGCGTCGTTCCTTCGGGGGGCGTAGCTCAGCTGGGAGAGCGCTACAATCGCACTGTAGAGGCCGGGGGTTCGAGTCCCCCCGCCTCCACCAACAGGAACAACGAAACCCCGGTCCAGATGGGCCGGGGTTTTGTGTGCGACGTTGTCTGTTGTTGCGGACGACTACCCTGCGGGTTGCGGCACCATCTGTCCACCGAGCGGCGGCCGATCACGATCGTCTGAGTCGTTCCGCTTGGTGCGCGGCTTCTTGTCCTCTGCCGGGGTGATCAGCGATGCCGCCGGACTTGTGGCGGGTGGGCCGACGAGCGTTGGTTTCGGGCGTGGCGAATCGAAGAGCGCTTCCAGTTCTTCGCCTTCGATCGTCTCCTCGCGCATGAGCAACTCAGCAATCGCTTCCAGCTGCGCAAAGTGCGAGGTAACGACTTCCTTTGCGCGCTCCAGTCCGCGGTCGACCAGCATTCGGATCTCCTTGTCGATCTCGAATGCCACTTCGTCGCTGTAGTTCCGTTGCTCGCTAATCTCGCGGCCGAGGAAGACCAATTCGTCCTTCTTGCCGAAGGCAAGGGGGCCGAGGTTTTCGCTCATGCCAAATTCCGTCACCATGCGCCGCGCGAGGATGGTGGCACGCTCGATATCGTTGGCGGCTCCAGTCGATTGCTCGTCGAACACCATCGATTCGGCCACGTGCCCGGCCATGAACACCGCGAGCTCGTCCTCGAACTGCCGCTTGGTCTTGAACATCCGGTCCTCGTCCGGCACCACGCGGGTGTAACCACCCATCATGCCGCGGGCCACGATGGAGACCTTGCGCACCGGATCGGCATTTGGGAGCATGCGCGCCACGAGTGCATGTCCGGCCTCGTGATAGGCAGTCATCAATCGTTCCCGCTCAGAAATCACCCGGCTCTTGCGCTGCGGGCCGGCCAGCACCCGGTCGATCGCTTCGGTCATCTCGTGACGCCCAATGGTCTTCTTGCCACGCCGAGCCGCCAGGATTGCCGATTCGTTCACCAGGTTCTCGAGGTCTGCGCCGGAGAAGCCAGGCGTTTGCCGCGCGAGGTTGTCGATCGAAACATCGCCCTCCAGTGGCTTCCCACGGGAGTGGACTTCGAGAATGGCTCGCCGCCCGGCGATATCGGGCCGATCGAGGATGACTTGTCGATCGAATCTCCCGGGCCGCAGCAACGCCGGATCGAGCACATCGGGCCGGTTGGTTGCCGCGATCACGATCACATTCGTGCTGCTGTCGAATCCATCCATCTCGACCAGAATCTGGTTCAGTGTTTGTTCGCGTTCGTCGTGGCTGCCGCCCAGACCGGCGCCGCGCTGCCGGCCGACTGCGTCGATTTCATCGACGAAGACAATGCATGGCGCGCTCTTCTTTGCCTGGTCGAAGAGATCGCGCACGCGGCTCGCGCCCACGCCGACGAACATCTCCACGAACTCAGAACCGGAAATGCTGAAGAACGGCACACCCGCCTCCCCGGCCACCGCACGCGAGAGCAAGGTCTTGCCGGTTCCCGGGGGTCCGACCAACAGGACACCGCGCGGAATTCGGGCGCCAAGCGACTGGAACTTGTCTGGATACTTCAGGAACTCGACGACCTCGACGAGCTCCTCCTTCGATTCGTCGACTCCGGCGACGTCGGCAAACGTAACGGTGGGCTTGTTGCTGCTGAAGAGACGCGCTCTGCTCTTGCCGAACGAAACGGCCTGATTGTTCGACCCTTGCGCCTGGCGCATCATGAAGAGGAAGATGCCGATCAGGAAAAGGGTCGGCAGCAGGAAACCCAACGCCCCCAACCAACTGCCCCAGCGGCTCGCTGCCTTGACATCGATTGGCGGTGCAGTAGCGACATCGACGCCATATGCCTCGAGCGCTTCATAGATGGTGGTGTTGCCGGGAAGGATCGACTTGGCATCGTTGGTATCCGGGTCGATGTACGCGACCCGAACCGTATTGCTGTCTTCGCCGATCGTCAGCTTCTGCACCTCGCCGGCCTGGATATCGGCAGCGACGGCAGAAAAATCCTTGTTCGTTGTCGCATCGTTGTCGTTGACGACAAGGAACCAAAGCGCGACAACAGCGACGATCAGGACAATCCAGACCGCACTGCTGCGCAAGCGTCGAATATCACCCATTCATGGACCTCCGGCCGGCCCGAGCTTCCTGGATGGTTTTCGTGATCCTGAAGGGGCGGCTTCTACGAAAGTATAGCAGTCTTACTTTTCGTAACTTCGATTTCCGCCGGATCCAGCACACCAATGTACGGCAGGTTTCGGTAGCGGCCCGCAAAGTCGAGACCATAGCCAATGACGAACTCGTCCGGAATATCGAACCCAACCAGGTCCGTTTGCACCGCCATCGCCTCTGCCTTCGGTTTGCGCAGCAGGGCAACGACCTTGATATCGGCCGGGTTTCGGCGCCGCAGGACGTCCAGCAGATAGCTCAGGGTGAGTCCGCTGTCGACGATGTCTTCCACGATGAGAACGTGGCGGCCTTCGATGTTCTCGTTCAGGTCCTTGAGGATGCGCACGGCGCCAGAACTGGTCACATCATCGCCATAGCTGGAGACGGCCATGAAATCGACCTTCAGTTCGGCATCCATCGCGCGCATCAGGTCCGTCATGAACGTGATGGCGCCATTGAGCACGCCGATAAGGAGTGGGGTTTCATGCAGATAGACTTCGTCGAGCTCAGCGGCGAGCTCTCTCACTCGTTGCTGAACCGAATCGGCATCGATGAGGATCCGCGCGACCCCCTTGTCCTTGCGCTTCAAGACCGCCTCCGCCATCGAACCCCCGCCTTCTTGCCTGAACCGTCATCGACCTTGCCCCGAATGGTGGGATAGATTGCCGGGATGAGCAAGACCCCAGCCGGCGAAGCAACTGCCAGCACGTGCGTTCGCACGAGTGGATGGACGCCAGCAGCGCGCAGGTCCTCCATCACGGAGTCGTTCGTCCCATGCCACCGATCGCCTTGTCTGATCGAACGCACCTCCAGCGGCAAACCCGCTGGGGCGTCGAACGGGACATCACCCGGTCGCGGATCGTCGCGGATCTCGATGATCCATCCGTCCCCCGTATCGATCGGAATCGATGCGGCAACCTCATGCATCAGCTGGTCGAATCGGACCAGCCGGTTGCCGTCGACAACGATCGAACAGCGACTCCCAGCCTCTTCGATTCGAGTTTCGTCACCATCAGTCGCCAGAGCCCGCAGGCGGTGCACAACATCTGAATCCACTTCGGCGAGCCCAAGCCACTCGAGCCATCGCCGCAGCACGCGGTTTGCTACAGCTGGCTCGAGCTGACTCAATATGTCCGTACAGAATGTCCGGTCAGCGTTCTCCACTCGATGATAGGCGAGATCCGCAGCTCGATGCATAGAAGACCTATCTGCATCGAGCACCGCCGAGCTGCGCGAGATCGTCTCGACCGCATGCGGCCAGCGCTTCAGGATTTCCGGGAGTACCCGTAGGCGCATCCAGTTCCGGTCGAAGTCGGTTTCGGCGTTGCTCTCGTCGGCGACCGGGGACAACCCCAGGAGCGCGACATATGCCTCGATCGCTGCTCTGGATTCAGCGAGCATGGGACGCAATAGCGTGAGGTTCCGCGCCTCCGTTGCCTCCGGAACCCACCATGGAACAGGTCGGTGCTCGACGGGACGCATGCCGGCGATCCCGTCCAACCCCGCTCCTCGCACCAGATGCAGCAGCATAGTCTCCACCTGGTCATTCGCCTGATGGCCCAGCACGATCGTTGACGACTCCCAATCATTGGCGGCGGTTGCCAGCGCGAGATAGCGCTCTCTGCGGGCAGCTTCCTCTAGCCCTATGCCCGCCGTTCGTCGACGCAGACCGGATTCGAGTGTCACGATGTCGATCTGCAGACCAAGCGCGACCGCCAATTGACGGCAGGCCGTGGCATCGCGTTGGGAGTTGTCACGAATCTGATGATCGACATGAATGAGCCGAATCTGCGTTCCGAGCAGAGGGGAAACGCGTGCGAGCCCGGCGGCTAGGGCGAGCGAATCGACGCCACCAGAAAACGCGACCGTCAGGCGATCCCCCGGTTGCACGCCACTGTTTCGCATCGCGCGGAGAAGACGCTGCTCGAATCCCGATCGGTTCGATCGCGTTCTCGCCATGAATTCATGAGTCCTGGGAATGTCGTTGGGGCGATGGTGCCGACGGGTGGATTCGAACCACCGGCCAAAGGCTTATGAGTCCTTTGCTCTGCCACTGAGCTACGTCGGCCCAAAACAACGGTCGAGAAGCCTAGCAATCCAGGGGCCTTCGCGTCAACCTCGGACGGGCCCGGACGCGGTTCAGCCCTCTGCGCTCTGCCAATGCTCGAACGGCGGGATGGAATCGAGATCGTTGTGCAGCCCGGCAATACCAGCGGCGATCGTGTTGCGTGCCAGCATCAACGCCGTGATCGGTCCCGTGCCCCCTGGAACCGGGGTGATCGCTCCGGCCACACCCAGGAGCGCGTCGAAGTCGGCATCGCCAGTGATGCGGTCTCCGATCACATTGATGCCAAAGTCGAGCACTGCGGCGCCCGGGCGGATCAGGTCCGGTGTTAGGAAACCAGGGCTACCGATTGCCAGCGCGACAATATCGGCCTCGCGTGTGTACGACACCAAATCCCTGGTGCCGCTGTGGCAGACGGTCACCGTTGCGTTTCGGCGCTGCAAGAGGGCAGCCAAAGGGCGACCGACCACATTGCTTCGCCCGATGACCACGGCGCGCGCTCCGTTCATCGGTATCCCGTAGTGATCAAGCAGGGCAAGGCCGCCATTTGGCGTGCTTGGCGCCAAACACGGAAGCCCCAGGTGCAAACGGCCGGCGTTGATGACCGTCACCCCGTCGACGTCTTTCAACGGGTCGAGTTGTTCCGAAACGATTCCCTTGTCGATCCGCGCCGGGAGCGGCATGAGCACCAGCACCCCGGTAACCTCTGGGTCATTGCTGAGCTCTTGTAGCGCACGCTCCAGATCGGCATCCCGGCACCCGGCAGGCAAATCGACCGGCCGATGCTCGATCTCGACCCGCTTCATGGTCCTGGAGATCGAGGTGCGATACGCCTCAGCCGATGCATTCGGTTCCGCCGCCAGCGTCACGAGCACCGGGGGACGGCCACCATCGCGCAGCAGCCTCATGCGAGCAAGTCGGATCTGGCTCCTTAGCGTTGTGGCCAGGTCGCCGCCTCGCAGGAGAAGGGTGTCCATGTTGGTCGAGGTGTGGGCGGTTATGGGAGATCCCTTTCCGGCTGTCGAAACAAGGCGGCGCGTTCCCCATCGAACCAGGACGAATTAAGCCACAGATCGCGTCACAAGGGCCATCGCCCCGACGATGCAGGGGGCGAGACCCGTGCATTTTCCGCATGACGCCTGGGCAACGACAGTCAACGCCAGCGATTCGACACCAACGGCGCGCTTCAGCGATTATCCGCATTCGAAACGACAGCGCGCCGAAACCGATGTGGATAAGCTGAAATTCGAATTGACGGCTGGGCAACGGGCTGATAGGATGGTGTCAGTGAGTCAATGACCGGTCCGAACGGTCGCCGATCGAGATCGATCGATTGTGTCTTTCTGTCACAGAGCGGGGGTTACGAATGACAGAGTTTGGCCAACTGCTGAAGTCGCTTCGGGAGCGGCGCGGCGTTTCTCAGAGCAAGCTCGCTGAACGCGCTGAGTTCGATCACAGCTACGTCAGCCGTCTCGAGGGCGGCGCGCGTATGCCAACCCGGGACGCGGTCGATCGCCTGGGCGATGCGATGGACCTGGGTGAGGGCGAGCGAGACATGCTCCTTGCGGCAGCAGGCTTCTTGCCGCGGGATTTCGCCAAGATTCTTTCGGCTGAGCCTGTGCTCGGTGAGGTCTTCTATCTGTTGAGCGACGAGCAGCTTCCCGCGGAATACCGCGAGAACATGCGCCAGGTTCTCCATCTGCTGGCAGAACAGGCGCGGATCGCTATGCAGCTCGCGCCCATGGGCCGGGTTTCCGCCGCCGCCTAGCAGGGCTGATCCGAAAATTCGGCAGGCGGCTCCGCGCCGCGGTTCGCACCCCGCTTCGAACCGCGCCGGAGCCGATGTCATTTCCAGCTTCCGCTGCGGAGTAAACTTGAAACCAAAGCCCCGACGTCGCGGGGTCCCCGGCAATTGCCGGGCTAGAGACGAGTCACCCCTTTGCCCGAATTCGCTCACCTGCACCTGCACACCGAGTACTCGCTCCTCGATGGAATGGGTCGCATTCCCGAATACATCGAACAAGCGCAGGAATCAGGCATCCAGCACCTTGCGGTAACCGACCACGGCGTCATGTATGCCGCCTACGATTTCTACAAGCAGGTGTCGAAAGCTGGACTACACCCTATCGTGGGCATGGAAGCGTATTTTGCGGAAGGCAAAGCGGGCCCTCCTCCGCCTGACGCATCGGAAGCGGAACGGAAGGCGCGACGCAAGGCATACCATCTCCTCCTGCTGGCGGAAAACGAAACCGGTTACCGGAATCTGATGAAGCTCGCATCGCAAGCGAGCCTGAACGGCTTCTACTACCGGCCGCGGATCGATATCGACATGCTCGCCAGACACCACGACGGCATCATCGCCACCTCGGCATGCCTCGGAGGCCCTCTGGCGAATAACCTCCTCAACGAACGCCCTGATACTGCTCGTGACTATGCGGTGAAGCTGGCGGAGATCTTCGGGCGCGAACGGTTTTTCGTCGAGATTCAGGATCACGGCCTCAAGGAGCAGCTCCAGGTCAACCGGGACCTGATCTCGCTCGCGAAGTCGTTCGCCTTGCCGCTCGTGGTGACGAACGACGTCCACTACTGCAAGCAAGCGGATTCCCCAGCGCAAGAGCTTCTGGTCTGCATTCAGACGAACACCACGTTGAATGACCCCAAGCGGCTCAAGCCCGAAACCGACGAGCTCTACCTGAAGAGCCCGCAAGAGATGTGGAATCGGTTTGCAGAACTGCCCGATGGTCTGAAGAACTCGATGCGCATCGCGGAGATGTGCCAACTCGATCTCTCGCCTCAGGGCTTTCAGCTACCCGACTTCGATGTTCCCGCGGGGTATACGAACCACGAGTATCTGGAACACCTGGTGCGCGCGGGAGCCGCCGAACGATACGACCTCTCTGATAGCGATGTGGAAAACAGAATCGCTTACGAGCTGCGCGTCATCGGGAACATGAATCTCACCAACTATTTCCTGGTGGTGTGGGACTTCGTGCGCTTCGCCAAGGAGAACGACATTCCGGTCGGTCCAGGCCGCGGTTCCGCAGCGGGAAGCATCGTCACCTATTGTCTCGCGATCACGTCGCTCGATCCGCTCAAACACGGATTGATCTTCGAGCGGTTTCTCAACCCGGATCGTCTTTCCCTTCCGGATATCGATATCGACTTTGCGGACGATCGGCGCGACGAGGTGATCCAGTACGTCGTCGGGAAGTACGGCGACGATCGTGTTGCGCAAATCTCCACGTTTGGAACCATGGCGGCGCGCGCATCGCTGCGTGATGTCGGTCGCGCGATGGGCATGCCGTTCAGCGAGATCGACCGGGTGGCCAAGCTCATTCCGGCAGAACCGAAGATGACGATCGAAAAGGCGCTCGACCGCGTCGCCGAGCTCAACGACGTCCTCGAGGCCGACAAGCGCCTGCGCGAACTGGTCGACAATGCGAAGAAGGTCGAGGGCATCGCTCGCCACTCGTCCACCCACGCAGCGGGTGTGGTCATTTCTCGCGATCCGCTGATCGAGACGGTCCCGTTGCAGCGTGCGAGCGGCAAGAGCGAAGGCGAGGTCACCACCCAGTATCAAATGGGATTGCTCGAGGAAATCGGTCTTCTCAAGATGGACTTCCTCGGCTTGACCACCCTCACGATCCTTCGGCGGGCTGTCGATCTCGCGCGGCGCAAGTCACCCGACCTGACCATCGACGCGATTCCGCTGGAAGATGAAGAAGCATTTCTCCGTTTGCAGCAAGGCGACACGATCGGGGTCTTCCAGTTGGAAGGTGGCATGACCACCCGCATGACCACCGAGGTGGCGCCGAACTCGTTCGACGACCTCATTGCACTCATGGCGTTGATCAGGCCAGGACCAGCAGGAGGAGCCGCCGAGTTCTGCGACCGCAAGCATGGGCGCTCACCGGTGACCTACATGCATCCCGACCTGGAGCCAATCCTGAAGGGCACGTTTGGCATTGCGGTCTATCAGGAGCAGATCATGCAGATTGCGAACGCGATCGCAGGATTCTCCATGGCGGACGCCGATGGCCTTCGCAGCGCCATGGGCAAGAAGAAACAGGACTTGATGGAGTCCTATCGCAAGCCCTTCATCGAGGGCGCCGTCGCGCATGGCCTGACGGCGGCATTGGCCGACGAGCTCTATTCCATGATGGCGCGTTTCGGCGGTTATGGATTCAACAAAGCGCATAGCGCCGCGTACGCCGTGATCGCGGCACAGACGGCCTATCTCAAGGCGCACTATCCGGTCGAATTCATGTGCGCGCTCATGACGACCGATGGCGACAATCACGACCGGCTCGTTTCGGACGTGGCGCATGTGCGGCGGATGGGCCATGACGTATTGGGACCGGATATCAATCGCAGCGAGCTCGACTTCCAGCCGGAAATCGGGTCGAACGGCAAGGAATCGATTCGCTACGGACTGAGCGCCATCAAGAACGTCGGCAAGGGCGCGGCGGAATCGATTCTGAAGGCGCGGTGCGACCATCCCAATCAAGAGTTCGCCAGCCTGGAGGATTTCTGCTCGTCAGTCGACTGGACGAAAGTCTCCCGCAAAGTGGCCGATTCGCTGGCCAAGAGCGGCGCGCTCGACTGCTTCGGTCCGCGCAGCGTGATACTCAACCGGTTGGAACCAACGATCTCCGGCGCCATCGACCGGCAACGCGCGGCGGCCAAGGGTCAACTGGGCTTCGATATGCTCGGAGGCTCCGTCGCGAAACAAGTCGAGACGCCTGAATCGATCACCAGGAATCTCGAGCTTCCCTTGCGGCAGCGGCTGTCGTGGGAGCGTGAGTTGCTCGGAATCTACCTGAGCGACCATCCAGTAAACGACGTCTTGCAGCGCGTCGGCAGCTACGGACGACAGGTCATCAACGATGTGCACGACCGTTTTCCTGGCGATCGAGTGCGCATCATCGGTCGGGTCGACACATCACGGCGCTTCCTCACGAAAGCGAACAAGACAATGGCCATCATGGACTTCGAGGACATGACCGGGACGATCGAGCTCGTGGCATTTCCGGAGACCTATCAGACGTTCCAGGATGCCTGGGAAGTCGATAACGTCATTGAGGTCGAGGCCAAGGTCGACTTGCGTGGCGAAAAGCAGCAGCTGATCTGCGAGCGCGTATTCGATTCGATCGACGCCCTCGGCCCAAGACCCAGCCAGCGGCAGGTGCATATCGCGCTGGTGAGCGATTCGTCGGACGCAAACGCCCGTATCGACGAAATGCAGCGGGTGCTGCAGATCATCCGGGAACACGACGGTGACGATGAAGTCGTCGTCCACTTGCGTGTCGGCGAGGACGACCTGCCGATGCGCAGCCGGACCTTGAAGGTCGAGTGGAACGAATTGCTGCAGGCCGAGCTCCAGAACTTGCTCGGAGAGGCCTCGGTGTGGGTCGAGCCAATCCGCGATGCGGTTCTGGCGGCTTAGGCGCGAACTGGACTCGGCGCGGTCAACACCAATGGTCCAAGCTTTTTGAGCTCGGACCACAGGTCCACTGGATCATCGGACAGCACATAGATGACGTCTCTGGGCCGGGCGAGTCCCATGGCGCGACGCACCCCCTCGACCTCGGTTGTGACCGGAATTCCCATCGGAGGAAGCTCGTTCCGGCGGGCGCCTTCCATGGCGAGCGACGTGCGCTCGATATCGCTTGGGTCGTCGTCTGAGACGATCAGGAAGTTGCTGATTCGGCCCAGCAATCGTCCGATCTCAGCAGTGTCGGCAAGCACCGCGCCGCGCAATCCGCTGAACACTGTGAGCAGTCGGGCGCGATGGTAGTCGCGCAGAGCGCGCAACACCGGGCGCAGATGCCAGGAGGCCGACGGGCTGTCCAGAATAATCACCGAATTCCCCGAGGTCAGCACGTTGAACGAACCGGGAATGCTCTCGGGATCGCTGACAAAGGCGAGCAAACCTGCACGAATTGTGTCGGCGTCGATGCCCAACACGGTTGCCAGTGACGCGGCCATGAGCGTGTCGAAAACCATGAAGTTCGCGCAGCCATCGAGCGCGTAACGCAGTTCCTGTCTCTCGCAAAGCAGAAGAACGCGCCTGCCGTGTGAAACTGCCAGCTGGTCACCAGCAAGCCAGGCCAGGCTACTGCTCGTCTCGAGGTGTGATTCCGTCATCGGACCATCGAGCCCCAGGCCGACGAGCATGCGGTTGTGGCCGGAGGTCGAGAGATCGGCCGCGACGGCCAGGTCTTCACCGTTGAGAACCATCCAGCCTTGATTGACGACCGCCGTGAGCAACGCAGGCATGGCAACGTTGGCAAGGGCCGCATCACCTGCGAGCAGGCAATCCTCGCGATTGGCGCAGACGTTGGTCACTGCCAGCACTGGTAACCGCGGACCGGTCGCCAGCGTCGACGCCGTGGCCCAATCGACCTCACGAACTGCAATGTCGATCGCTCCCGATGCCAGACCGGACTCCACACCTTGCCACGGTCCCAGCTCTCCAACCTGACGCACGCCATCGATGTCGACTCCGTGGCTCGACCACGTGGCAACCCGCAGGCCAGCGGTTCGAAGAATCGACTCGAGGATCTTGGCGACGAGCGTTTTCCCGCGGGAACCGGCGACGACCACGACAGGTTGCAGGCCGGCGCTGGTTGCCCACGAACGCCATTCAGAAAAGCTCGCGAACTCCGGTGAGGTCCGACTAACCATGGGCGCCCGCACCACGAATTCGGCGTTCCAGGTCCGGCTTGATCTCGCGCACGGCGTTGCCGCGGTGGCTGACCAGATCCTTTTCCTGGTCGCTCAGCTCGGCCATCGATCTGCCATCATCGAACAGGAAGACCGGATCGTAACCAAACCCATTGGCCCCCTTCGGTATCGCTCCTATGACGCCAGAACAGGTTCCCTCCACCGTCGTGACGAGCCCGTCGGCGTCGGCAAGCGCAAGCCAGCAAACAAACCTGGCCGATCGATCTCCGCCGACGTTGCCATCCAGCAGCTTCAGGAGCTTCTCGATATTGCGAGCGTCCGAAGGCGGGCTGCCTGCGAATCGCGCCGATTCGATTCCCGGGGCTCCTCCCAGGGCTCGCACCTCGATGCCCGAATCATCGCCGAGCGTCAGACGGCCAGTCGCCTTGGCGACGGAGATCGCCTTTGCTTCGGCATTCTTCCGATATGACTCCGTTCCCTCTGGCGGCATCACCAGATCGAGTCCGGAAAGTCCCTCCACGCGAAACTCATGTCCCAATAGCCGTTCGAACTCGGCAAGTTTCCCAGCGTTCCCGGTGGCGATGAGAATTGGCAGCCGTTCATCATTCATTGCGCGGCACCGACTGGCGCGGACGCGACCAATTGGAATATCTCCTCGGCGTTGGCGGTCGTCTGCTCAGCGATACGTTCGATGGGGACAGCCAGCAGGTCAGCCAACGCCTGCGCGATGATCGGGATGTTTGCTGGGGTATTGCGCCGTTCTTTCACGCCGCGTGGCGTCAGATAGGGAGCATCGGTTTCCAGGAGCATCGAGTCCAGCGGTATCTCCCGAAGAGTTTCTCGCAAATCCGCCGAACCGGAGCGGGTCATCAGTCCGCCGATGCCGAACATGTCGCCCCGTCGAAGCGCGAAATCTCGTAGATGCGCCGATCCGTCGAATGAATGGAAAACCACTCGCACCGTCGGAAAGGCCTGGAGAATCTCGGTGAGCTCCGATTCGACATCGCCCCGCATGTGAACGATCACCGGTAGCGAGAACGACCGCGCGAGTTCGAGTTGATCGCGGAAAGCAGCCTTCTGTGACGAGCGATCGACCCATTCCCGGTAGTAGTCGAGTCCAGTCTCGCCAATCGCGACTGGATTCGTCGCGTCGAGCAAATGTTCGAGCTCAGTTGCCACATCGTTCGACCAGCGGTCCGCTGAGTTCGGATGCATCCCGAGCGCGTAGGAAACGTCCGGATGCTGCTCAGCCAGGGCGAGCGACCTCGCCCAGCTCTCCGGTTCGTATCCAATATTGATGAAACGGCGGACTCCAGCCGCGCGCGCGGCCTCGATGACCTGCGGCAAGTCTTTGGCGAACGCATCGTCATCGAGATGACCATGCGATTCGACGAATTCCATTGTGTTCCTCCGGCGTCACTTCACTGTGACGCTCTTGGCAAGATTTCGCGGCTTGTCGGGATCATTCCCACGAAGCAGCGCTGCATGATATCCAAGCATTTGGGCCGGCAGCGCCTGGACGAGCGGGGCAGCGTCCCCAACATCTGGTGTTGGCAACCACGCATCGAACACCGGGTCGTCAGCCGGGCCGATACCAATGATATGCCCACCACGCGCTTTCAGTTCCATTGCCCCGGAAATGATGTCCGCGTGGGTTTCGTCGTTCGGGGCATAGACGACGCATGGCGTGCCGTCCTGCACCAGCGCGATCACCCCATGCTTGAGTTCTCCCGCCGCGAATCCCTCCGCATGAATATAGGAGACCTCTTTGATCTTGAGGGCGGCTTCCAGCGCGGTCGGGTAGGACAATCCACGGCCAATCACAAAGAGGTGCTCGGCCTCGTAGATGTCCCGCGCGATCGCCCGCACGCGATCGATCCATGCCGGCGACAGCATGTGGCGCATCCCTGTCGCGGCCTCCTGGACGAGATCTCGCCCGACCTCGGGCGTTCCAGCCAGCACATGAGCCGTCATGAGCAGCGTGGCAACTTTCGCGGTATACGCCTTGGTCGAAAGCACGCACTGCTCCGGACCGGCCCCGAGATCGACCCGGATATCCACCATCCGCCCGAGGGTCGATCGGGGGGCATTGACCACCCCAGCCAGCGTTGCTCCCCGCGCTCGCGCCGCCAGCATCGCTTCGATGATGTCGGCCGTTTCACCGCTCTGTGAAAACGCGATCGCGAGTGAACCCGGTTTCAGAAAATGCTCGTAGTACTTGAACTCAGATCCTGGGGCGAAATTGACATGACGCGAAACAATTCTGCTAAAGAGATACGACCCGGTCAGGGCCGCATACGACGCAGTTCCACACCCGACCATATACGCGCCGTACGATTCCCGGATCGCATTGGCCAGCGCGTCGATCTGCTCCCCGGCAGAATCGACGAGGCGCTCGAGGACGTCGGGCTGCTCGGCCATCTCTTTTGACATAAAATCGGGAAAACCGGCGAGTCCGTCTCGCCGCTCGTCCACCGAGATCGGCGCCCAACCATTCGTCCCGGAGAGATGCGAAATCGAAACTCCATCCATGGAAAGCGTGGCAACCTCGCCATCCTCGAGATAGTGGATCTCGGTCGCATGTCCGGCGAGCGCTATCTCGTCTGAGGCAATGGTGACCTTGCTGCAGTTGCGCCCGACGACGAGCGGCGACGTGCGTTTCATGGCAATCATCGTTTCCGACGCAAGGTCGAGCACGATCACCGCTCCGAGTCCATCGAGACGGGCGAAGACGCGCTCCAGCGCCTCCTGCGGCGATGCGCCCGAAGCGCGCTCATCCTCGATCAGGTGCGCGATCACTTCGCTGTCGGTTTCCGAGCGAAGGGTATGCCCCTTCGCCTCGACCTCGTTTCGAAGTTCCCGAAAGTTCTCGACGATGCCGTTGTGTATGACAGCGATCGAACCTGAGCAATCGAGGTGGGGGTGGGCATTGGCGTGGGTGACGGCGCCATGTGTTGCCCACCGCGTATGCCCGAATCCGATTCCCGCATCTGGAAAATCAACCGATGCGACCGAGATTTTCCCGGTCGTTTTCGTCAGCGCCAGTTGGCCGTCGACTCCGACCGCCATCCCCCAGGAGTCGTATCCCCGGTATTCCAGCGTCTTCAGCGCCGCAAGAATCGCCGATCCGACATCCGTCGATTCGCCAACATACCCGAAGATCCCGCACATCGATCTGCGCTCCAGTCACATGGGCGCTCCGCCGCAATTGCGTGCGCCAAAGCAAGCGCGAGCAAAGGCGAATTTCCTTCGCTCGGCCAACAATTCGGTTCTCGATGGAGCGAGTGGGCTAGGGGCAGTTCGAAAGGGCCTCTGTCGATCCGTTACCGAATCGGTTTGCTCCTTGCGTAACGACTCTGCCAGCCGGGAAGCGACCCGCCGAAAGGTTCGATGCGCTTCCACCTCGTCAACCTGCGTCCTCCGAGCAGGTCCAGGCGCTAATCGATTGGAGACATCCGACGTCCCCCGCTCCGTTCTGTCCGCGAGTGTACGCATCTCGCGCCCGATTGGCAATGGAAAACGGTATACTCTGGTTGCCGATGCAGGCATCCCCGTTGGTTCATTCGGAAAGGGCAACGCAATCGTGATCGGCCGGTACACCAGGCCCGAGATGGGAGCGGTGTGGAGTGACGATCACAAGCTGCAGGTCTGGCTACGCGTCGAGCTCGCGGTCTGCGAGTCCTGGCATCGGCGTGGCCGAATTCCCGATTGGGCGATCGAAGCGATCCGTGGCGCCAGTTGCGATCTCGAGCGCATGCAAGAGATCGAACGCGAGACCGATCACGACGTCATCGCCTTCTTGCGCGCCACCGGCGAAACCGTTGGGGAGGCCTCGCGCTACATCCATCTCGGCCTGACCTCGTCGGATGTCGTCGACACCGCCTTGTCCATCCTGGTGCAGGAGTCCTGCGCCATCCTCGAGACCGACCTCGAACGGCTGATCGAGGTCGTCGGGCGGCAGGCGGTACGCTACCGCAACACCCTCATGATTGGCAGAACGCACGGCGTCCATGCCGAACCCACCACCTTCGGCCTGAAGTTGGCCGTGTGGTACGACGAGCTTCGCCGGCAGCTCGAGCGGCTTCGTTTCGCCCGGGAAGAGATGCGGGTCGGCAAGCTCTCGGGAGCGGTCGGAACCCATGCGCACGTTCCTCCCGATGTGGAGGACGAAGTCTGCGAGACCCTGGGCTTGCGACCAGCCCCGGCCTCGACCCAGATCATCCAGCGTGACCGGCATGCGTTCTTCCTCTCCGTGCTGGCTGGAATCGGCGCTACGATCGAAAAGCTCGCGGTCGAGATTCGCCATCTCCAGCGGACAGAGGTCCGCGAAGTGGAAGAACCATTTGGCGAGGGCAATCAGGGAAGCTCCGCCATGCCGCACAAACGCAATCCGCATGAATCGGAACGACTGAGCGGGTTGGCGCGCCTCCTGCGGGGCTACGCCGTGACCGGTCTCGAAAACGTGGCACTCTGGCACGAGCGTGACATCAGCCACTCCTCGACCGAGCGGGTGATCTTTCCCGACGCGTGTATCGTGCTCGACTACTCACTCGATCTGCTCACCGAAATTCTCGAAGACCTGACCGTCAACGAAGATCGCATGAAGCAGAACCTCGATCTCACCGGCGGACTCATCTTCTCGCAACGTGTCATGTTGGGGCTCGTCGATGCCGGCATCGACCGGCAGGTGGCATACAAGCGGGTCCAGGCGCACGCCATGGACAGCTGGCTGAACGGTTCGAACTTCGAAGAGGCGGTGCGTACGGATCCTGAGATCGCCAGCCGGGTGAGTCAGGAGCAGATCACCGAACTCTTCGATCCCTACCAGCAGTTGGGGCATGTCGATGCGGTTTTCGAACGCCTCGGTCTGAACGAGCCAGCGGTGAGCACGTGACCGGCGCAGTCGCAACTCAGCTCCTCGATTCGCTTCCGCTCGTGCGCCAAGGCAAGGTTCGCGACTGCTATCTGCTGGGCGACGATCTGCTCTTCGTCGCAAGCGACCGCATTTCCGCATTCGATGTCGTCCTTCCCAGCGCGATTCCTGGCAAGGGCGCCGTACTCAACCAGCTTTCGAATTTCTGGTTCGAGAAAACGCGAGACATCATTCCCAATCACGTCATCCAGTGCGGACTGCCGGATTCGGTCGAAACCAGCGACCACGCATGGTTCGACGCTCGTTCCACCCTGGCGAAACGAGCCGACCGAATCGACTTCGAATGCGTCGTCCGCGGCTATCTCGCCGGTTCCGGTTGGAAGGAATACCGATCTACTGGCGGCATCGCTGGGCACGAACTGCCGGTTGGGTTGCTGCAGGCCGCGCAGTTGCCAGAACCGATCTTCACGCCCGCAATGAAAAACGACATCGGTCACGATGAGAACATCACCGTCGAACGGTTGCGCGATCTTGTCGGCGCCGACCTGGCCAGCCAGTTGGAGCGCGCGAGCATCGAGCTCTACACCTTCGCGGCAGCACATGCCGCAACGTGCGGGATGCTGCTGGCAGACACCAAGTTCGAGTTCGGAATGATTCAGGGGCAGTTGACCGTCATAGACGAAATGCTGACCCCCGATAGCTCACGTTACTGGGATGCGTCGACGCATTCTCCTGGCCGCGAGCCAGAGAGCTTCGACAAGCAATATGTACGCAACTGGCTCGATTCCACCGGTTGGAACCACGAGCCACCGGCCCCCGTCCTTCCGGACGATGTCATCACTGGCACACAACAACGCTATATCGAAGCATTCCAACGTCTCACCGGACACGATCCGGTCTTCTGAGAGGAGCGCCTTACGAACGAGAAGTCGCATTCGATTTGGCAGGTCGATGTGCTCGTCATGCCGAAAGCCGGTGTCAACGACCCGGAAGGGGAGGCTATCCGTGGCGGACTGCACAGCCTTGGCTATTCAGGCGTGGAACGCGTGCGCGCTGGCAAGCACTATCGGTTGCGGCTCGACGCGCCAGCGGCCGACGCAGCCCGCGCCACCGCAGAAGAAATGGCCGAGAAGCTGCTTGCCAATCCCGTCATCCAAACCTATGTCATCGAATCGGTGACAGAGGCGTCGGAGCTCTAGGCATGTCGTCGCAGATCGGCGTTATCACATTTCCCGGCAGCAATGGCGATCAGGATTCGTTCGACGCCTTCGCCCTGAACCTGTCGGCGCCAACGCGGATGATCGACTATCGGGAGACCGACCTCTCCGGGTTGGCCGCCATTGTGTTGCCGGGCGGGTTCTCGTATGGCGATCACCTGCGTTGCGGAGCGATCGCGCGATTCGCGCCGGTCATGGAGTCGCTCAAGGACTTTGCAGAGGGGGGCGGTCCCGTGCTGGGACTCTGTAACGGCTTCCAGGTCCTGACGGAGGCGCATCTGCTTCCAGGGGCGCTCCTTCGGAACGAATCGCTCAACTTCCATTGCCGATGGGTGAACATCCGGGTCGAAAACGCGCGAACCGCATGGACGCATGAATTGGCGAAAGGTGATGTGCTGAACCTCCCGATTGCGCATGGCGAAGGCGCCTATTTTGCCGATGACGCCACGCTCGACAGGCTCGAAGCCAACGGTCAGGTGGTTTTCCGCTATTGCGAAGCCGATGGCACGGTCAGCCCGGGCGCCAATTTCAATGGCTCGGTGCGTTCGATCGCCGGTGTTTGCAACGAGAAGGGTAATGTCGTCGGCATGATGCCCCACCCGGAACGGGCTTCCGATCCACTCCTCGGGCCCACCGATGGACTCAAGATCCTCACGTCCGCGCTCGAGTTTCTGAATGTGGGGGTGTAGGTGACGACGTCGACCACCGGCGGATCGATTCCGGAAGGCGCCTGGCGAGAAGTCGCGCTCAGCGACGACGAGTATCGCCGTATCCTGGAGCTGCTCGAAACGCGCGAGCCAACACCCGTCGAGCTTGGCATGTTCGGTTCGATGTGGAGCGAGCACTGCGGCTACAAGCACACCCGGCCCATTCTCGGCCGCTTGCCGACCAAGGCCGACTGGGTGCTGCAGGGACCGGGTGAAAACGCTGGCGCTATCGACATCGGCGACGGTCTCGCTGCCGTCTTCAAAGTCGAGTCACACAATCACCCAAGCGCGGTCGAACCCTATGAAGGGGCCGCAACAGGCGTCGGCGGTATCGTGCGTGACATCTTCACCATGGGCGCGCGCCCGGTCGCCATCCTGAACTCCCTGCGGTTCGGGCCGCTCGATCAACCGCGAAACCGTTACCTGTTCACGAATGTCGTCGCCGGTATCGGCGGCTATGGCAACTGCCTCGGTATTCCCACCGTCGGCGGCGAGGTCTTTTTCGATCCGTCGTTCTCTGGAAATCCGTTGGTCAATGCAATGTGCATTGGCATCGTGCCGGCCGATGGCATCGTGCGCGCAAAGGCTTCCGGCGTCGGCAATCTGATCATGCTGATTGGGGCCGACACCGGTCGCGACGGCTTG
Source organism: Thermomicrobiales bacterium (assembly GCA_041390825.1). Lineage (NCBI taxonomy): Bacteria > Pseudomonadati > Thermomicrobiota > Thermomicrobia > Thermomicrobiales > Thermomicrobiales bacterium. The sequence continues at coordinate 1,257 of JAWKPF010000046.1, read as the reverse complement.
CACGGAGCCACCTTTGCATCGGTCGACGACCCAGAAGCCTCACATCGCGGAGTCATCCAGGTGGGCAACCCGTTCCTGGAAAAGTTGCTTCTCGAGGCATGTCTCGAGCTGCTGCAGACGGGCGCGGTCGTGGCTATGCAGGATCTCGGCGCGGCGGGGCTGACCAGCTCGACGGTCGAGATTGCCAGTCGCGGGGGAGTCGGGGCGGAAATCGATGTCGCCAAGGTTCCCCGACGCGAATCGGGCATGACACCGTATGAAGTCATGATGAGCGAGAGCCAGGAGCGGATGCTGCTGGTGGTCACGCCCGAAGCTGCAGACGAAGTCAATCGCATCGTGCAGCGCTGGTCACTGCATTCTGCCGTGATCGGCACCGTGACCAACGATGGCATGGTGCGCGTCCTGGACGACGGCGTGATCGTTGCCGAGGTCCCGGCCGAGTTCTACACCGATGCCTGTCCGACCTATGTGCGCTCAGCGGCTGAGTCTCCGGAGATCATCGCTGCGCGCGAGACCGATCCGCGCCGGCATCCCGACATCGAATTGCGGCACGTCGGCGAGATTCTGCTCGAGCTGCTCGCGTCTCCGAATATCGGATCTCGGCGTCCGATCTACGAGCAATATGACCACACGATCCAGACCAACACGGTCGTCGCTCCCGGTGAGGGAGACGCGGCGGTGCTGCGCATCAAGGGATCGCAGCGAGGCATCGCCAGCGCGATCGACTGTAACCCGCGCTATTGCTATCTCGATCCATATGTCGGCGCCATGCATGCTGTGGCCGAAGCCAGCCGAAACGTGAGCTGCTCCGGAGCGACGCCACGGGGCGCCACCAACTGCCTCAACTTTGGCAACCCGCAGAAACCAGCTGGTTACTATCAGCTCGACCGCGCCGTCTCCGGGCTGGCCGATGCCTGCCGCGCGCTCGATGTGCCGATGGTTGGAGGCAATGTCTCCCTTTACAACGAAACCGCCGCGGCCCCGATCAAGCCAAACCCGACCGTTGGTGTCGTCGGGGTCTTTGACGACGTTCGACGCCACGCGACCATGAAATGGACGCCAGGCCAGTCGATCTATCTTGTGGGCGACAGCGCTCCGTCCCTTGGCGGCAGCGAATACCTGAGCCTGCGGTTTGGAGAGGTCGTCGGGACTCCACCGGCGCTCGATCTCGACACTGAATCGGCCGTGCAGGCCGCCGTTCGATCAGCCATCGAGCAGGGTTTGACAGTTACGGCGCACGACCTGGCACTCGGCGGG
>JAWKPF010000045.1 GCA_041390825.1 Thermomicrobiales bacterium | reverse complement strand
GGGCCATTGAGTAGCAAGTCCTTGAGCGACCGTTTGGGTCCTCGGAGGCGTTCGTATTCCTCGATCGACACCACCATGGCAACCGGCACACCGCGCCGGAGCACCTTTTGCGGCCCTTCGGTCTCAGCCTTTGCAATGACTTCGCTAAATCGATTCTTGGCATCCGCCAATTGCCATTCCATCATTGGGCACGTCCTGTCTAGCTCATCTAGCCAGATAACTGTATTGCGTCCGGCTGGTATCGTCAATGACCGATCTCGAGCGGTGTCTGCGGACGGGCTCGAACACCCGATGGTTTTTGCAGCGGAAGATGGGCGCTGGCCAGGGTTTTCAGGAGTTTGCTTCGGGGAAACGAGAGGTTCCCATTCAGCTTCGCCCAGGGCAGGCTCTCGACATTGCTCGGAACGACGGAGCGGGAGGGTCGGAGACCCTTGGCTTCTCGTAGCCCTGTCGTTCACGGCAGGACGCGCGACGAACGCGGGCGCCGTTCGTTCTGCCTGCTGCGTGCCGCGTGCTGCCTGCTAACCCGAGTTTTCCGTATCACCACCATCAGCCAGCCAATCACTGAAGATGGTCCTGGTGATGGGAGCAGCAAAGGAGACACCTTCGCCGGAGGACTCGACCATGACGATGCTGGCAATCTCGGCGGTTTCGCCGTAGGGGCCGAAGGCGGCGAACCAGGAGTGCGGTTTGCCGGCCACGTTCTGCTCGTTCTGGGCGGTGCCGGTCTTGCCGGCGATGGGCCAGCCGAAATCCCCGAAGACGCTCACCGAACCCGCCCCCCAGCTATTGCTGGTCTGGTCACGCAGCGCGCTTTGCAGCTCGTCGATCATCCAGTCTTCCAGCGGGAGATGGCGAATGACGGTGCGCTCGCCAACCACTTCGGTCTTGCCATCTTCGGAAACGGTCGATTGCACGATGAACGGCTGAAGCAGATCGCCGCCGTTGGCGATGGTGGCGTAGACGTTGGCCATCTGCAGCGGGGTTGCTTCCAGGAAGCCCTGGCCAATCGAGAGGTTGACTGCATCGCCGATGGCCCAGTAGTCGCCGATATTGCCGATCTTCCACTCCGGACTGGGAACCGTGCCGGCAATCTCTTGCAGATAGGGAATACCGGTGGGAGCGCCGAGGCCATAGGCCTTGGTCATATCCGGCAGCAGGTTCTCGTCCTTGTCATCGAGCTCATAGCCGAGCTCATAGAAGACGGTGTTGCACGAGTTGACGAGCGCGGTGTGCAGGGTGAGCATCCCCTGCTCGCCAGTTTCGTATTCATAGGTCCAGTCGCGGCGGACCACGTCGGTGCCCGGAATCGTCCATTCGGTCGGGCAGTAGATCTCGCTGTCGCCGGTGTAGCCGAGGTTGGCCATCGCTGCGGACATCGTGATCACCTTGAAGATCGACCCGGTGGGGTATCCCTGCTGGGTGGCGCGATTGAGCAACGGCAATTTGGTTTCGTCGAAAACGGTGGCGGCGTCTTTGTCGGTCAGGCCAGTGACGAAGATATTCGGATCGAAACTGGGATGACTGACCAGCGCCATGACCGCGCCGGTCTGCGGATCGAGCACGACCGCGCTGCCGGTCACAGCGCCGACCGCTGCATCGACCTGTTTCTGGAACTCGATGTCGATGGTGAGCACCACGTCTTTCGGTTCGACCGCGTCCTTCTCGGCGATGACCGACTTCTCGGTGCGTGTATTGCAGGTCACGATGGCAAGCCGGCCGCCCGGTTGGCCGGAGAGCAGATCGTTTGCGGCGGCTTCCACGCCCGCCCGCCCGATCATCGAACCGGCGACCAGTCCGGCGCCGGGATTGGCCTCGATGTCCTCGGCGTTGACCGCGGTGACATAGCCGGTGATGTGCGCGGCCACTTCGCCATAGGGATAAATGCGTGATTCGACCTGGCGCACGGCCACGCCGTCCAGCTCGGAAATGCCATTGAGAATCGTGTTGTCGAGCGGGTCGGGCAACTGGGTGATGGGCATGAACCAGTCGGCCTCACCGTCCTCATAACGATCCTTGATGTCTTCCACCTTCATGCCGATGAGCTTGGAAAGGGCGGCAATCTCGGCATTCTCGTTCGTGAGCTGACCGGGGATGATGCCAACCTGGTTGACCACCGCCTCGTACGCCAGCTGGACGCCGTTCTTGTCCAGAATGGCGCCGCGGCTCGATCCGAGCTCGGTGTAGTCGATGCAGTCTTCCCCAAGCCCGGTGAAGATGAGCGACGGAGACCAATCGACCAACCAGCGGCCGTCTTCCTCGGTGGTGGCAATGGTGTTGTCCTGCTCGATCGCGCCGAGGTAACTGGAGACCAGCGTGACATGAATGGGAATCTGCGTGCCCCCATCGCCACGCATGGAGACGGCCACATCGGTGATACCGGCCTCACTGGCGATGCCTTCGTATCGATCGATGAAATCGGTGCGGCTGGTTTGGGCGCGGGCATTGGTGCTCAGCAGGTCGTACATTCCGTCGTAATCGCCATCTGCCCAACGCTGAGCGAACTCGCGCGCCACATCGGTCGACGAGCCAGTAACCGCATCGTTTTCAGAGGTCGGTTGGGCGGTGACGACCGGGGTGTTGGTCGCATTGGGGTCGACCGCAGGGGCATTCGGGTCAGGACCGTCGCCTTCGGGCTCCTCGGGCTCGGAGGTGGCGGTCGGCGCTTCGGTAGCCGATTCGATCACCACGGGATTGTTTTCGCTTTGGGGCGGGTCGGTTTGGGCAATCTCGCCGGCGGGGGTTTCACCGGCGCGCATCCGGTCGAGCAGGCCAACGGGGGATTCGCCACTGCCGAGCCAGATTCCGCCAATGAGCGCGATGAACGCAAGCGCCAGCGCAGCCAGCAGGAGCGGCCACCGCCGCGGTCCGCGCGGTACCGGCCGGCGGGAGGATGGATGATAGGAAGACGAGGACGAATAGCTCACCGGGTGCTCGACCTACGATGCGTCCAGAGCCGATACCGACTCAGCAGGACGACAGAAGTTGTGGTGCGGGGCGCGAGGACATCGGGACGCGATGGCGTTCGTATCTGACGCAAGTATACGCGTACGTTCGCGGCATCGAATCCGAGGTAACGACGAATACCGGCGAAGAATGCCGCGCGCGCCGCCTGCACTAGAAAACGTGCAATGCCGCCATGCGGTTTCACGGCATGCTGAAACATAATGTGTTTGTCTGAGAAAACGCTGAATTCGTTATGGCGATCGGCTGAGAGACTCGCTCCCCCCATTTTCTCAGGAACGGGGCCTATACTGAGCGTGATTTCGCTCCGGCGTACTGGGCGCGCGGAGGTCCGGCTGGCATTGTGCAGGCTGAAAGAGACCGGACGGGGAGTTTCGTTTCGATGGTTGCCAACGGTTCGTTCGCGGGTGTTTCCCTGCCGTTCACGTCGCGCGCGAGCGCTCTCCTGGCGCAAAGCTCGACGGTGGCGCCCAAGACGCTGGGCGAGCAGCCGACCAGCGGAGGGGCGCGTCCGGGTCCGGTGAACGCGGTGCCGGGATTGCGCCCGCCTGGGGTGCTGCCGGTGGGGCTGCGCATCGAGTCGATCGGGTTGGACGCGACGATCGAGCAGCAGCAGATCGAGAACGGCGTCATGCTGAACCCGTCCGGGCCGTTCGTGGTGGCCTGGTACAAAGAGACTGGCCGGCTCGGAGAGCAGGACAACAACGTCGTATTGGCAGGCCATCTGGACTACTGGGATGTCGGTCCGGCCATCTTCTACGATCTGTGGAAACTCGAGCAGGGCGACCGCGTTCAGGTGATCGGCAAGAACGGCGCAGTCTACGTCTACAGTGTCGATTGGCTGAAGACGTACAAGATTGCCGACCTGGACAGCGCCACCATTCAGGACATCATCGGCCCGACTCCGGTGGAGAGCGTGACGTTGATTACCTGCGGCGGCACCTTCGATTACGACACCGGCGAGTATGCAGAGCGCGTGATCGCCCGCGCGCCCCGGTTCATGGGGTAAACACGGTTCCATTGGCTGATGCTGCGCCGACGGGTGACAGCGGGTGCGCTATGATGCCGCCGGCAATCGAACGGCGCCCTTGGTGAAGGAGGTCATGAATCGGGAAACTGCGCTGAAATAGTTCTTTTCGTAATTGATTCTGCCTAAGAGGATGAACAATGCATCGTTGGATCTTGGCCGTGTTTGTCGTCGCGGCCGCGCTCGTTTCGAGTGTTCCCCTGTCTGGCCGCGCGCAGAACGCTTCTCCAGCCGCTGGTCCAGTCCAGCAACTCCAGTTCGAATCCGGTCAGATCGTTGGGCTGTCTCCGGACGGATCGCGGATTGCGGTCCTCGATCTCCCGCTCTCCCTCTGCATCTACGAAACAGCCACCTTGGCCGAACCGGTGTGCGCCTCGCTGGAGCTGCTCGATTCCGATCCCGGCAGCGACGCGATCGTCTGGTCGCCCGATAGCTCTCGCCTGGCGATCGCGGAACTTGGCTTGCTGCTGGGGAAAGACGCCGATCTTTGGATCGTCGATGCCGCCACAGGCGAGCTGACGAATCTGACCGACGACGGCTACACCGGCTCGCTGCTGAACACGAGCGGCTCCGGCTTCACGGGCCCGATCTTCGTCGACGGCTCGCCGGCGTGGACGCCGGATGGCCAGTTCATCACCTTCGCGCGCTCCACCTGGACCGATGGCGCCGCGGCTGGCACTTCGATCGCCCAGGTTCCGGCAGACGGCGGAACCGTGGAGACGCTCGCGTCCGTCACGTCCCAGGAACCGGGAGCGGTCTATTCCCACACTGCCTGGACACCAGACGGGGCGTTGTTCCTCTTCACCCGCATCACTTCCAGCGAAGGCGATCCATCCGAAAACGGCATCTGGGCGTTCGACGCGGCATCGGGCTCGATCTTCCCGATCGCCGCTGCGGATGATCCCAGCCTGGGCGTGCTCACACTGCTCGAGGTTTCTCCCGCCGGCGACCAAGTCCTGGCCTGGTACCCCGAAGCGCATGGGCGCTTCGAAGTCGACTCGGTGCTCCTTCGGCTGGTCGATCTCGATCCTGAGGAGGTCACGACCCCCGTTCTGCCGGACAGCGTGCCAGCCTCGCTCGTGGGGATGAGCGTCGCGACCTTCGCGCCCGATGGATCGGGTTTGCTCCTCATGTTGCCAACGATGGGCGCGAGCGATCAACTCTGGTTGGCGCCGTCAGGCGAGGCAGAACCCGTGCTGCTACTGGACGAGATCGGCGTCGAGACAGGCAACCTCCTCGATTGGGCAAGCGATGGAACCATCCTGATCGCGGGGCTTTCTGGCCAGGGCGCGTTGACGAGCCTGGCGATCGAACCGGTGCCCACCGCAAGCCCGTTGACAACGCTCTCGTGGGGAACCGGTCAGGTGCTGGGCGGATCGCCGGACGGCGCCAAGGTGGCCGTGCTGGAACAGCGGGTGTCGCTCTGCATCGTCGAGATCGCCACCCAGCAGGAGGTCAGTTGCGCCTCGTTGGAGAATGCGCCGATTACCCCCCGCCCGGAGGACGTCATCTGGTCGCCGGATGGCACGCGCCTCGCGTTCACCGAGATGGGATACACGCTCGGCACCGACAGCGATCTCTGGCTCATGGACGTGGCGACGGGAGAGCTGACCAACCTGACCGACGACGGATTCGTCGACGATCTCTTCGGGCTTGGCGGCGAGCTTCCGGCGCTGGTGACCGTCGATGCCTCGCCGGCGTGGACGCCAGACGGCCAATTCATCAGCTTCGCGCGCACCAACCTGGTGAATGGCGAATCGACGGGCACGACGCTGGCGCGCATTGCTGCCGCGGGCGGCTCTGTCGAGGAGCTGGCGCGTGTTTCCGAGACCGAACCGGGCGTGGTCGTGCACCGTTCCGCCTGGAGCCCGGACGGCACGACGCTCTACTACTCCTATTCGAGCGCATCGGCCGACGATCCACGCAATGGCGTTTGGACCTACGATCCGGCGACCGGGCTGACCGCGCCGCTCGCCATGGCAGACGGGCAGACCGGCGGAGCGCCGGCATTGCTGCAGATCTCTCCCACAGGAGCATCGCTACTGGTCTGGCATCCACAGGTTTTCGTGGGAACCCAGATCGCCGATCCGTTGATCCGGCTGGTCGATACCGTTACCGGGGAGATCACGTTCCTGGAGCTTCCGCCGCCCGATCAGGCCACACTGCCAGCGCGCATCGTTGGGACGTTCTCGCCCGATGGCGCATCGATCCTCTACCTGCTCGTGCCGGTGCAGGGACCGGGGCAACTCTGGGTCTCCGATCCGGTCACGGGTGACGCTACGCGGGTGATGGAAAACATCGAGAACGCGAAGCTCGATCCGCGGTTCGCGCCCACCTGGTCCACGAATGGCGTCGTGGTCATGGGGCTCATCGACGGCTCCGCGGCCGTGACGACGATCGACATGGGAGGCGGCTCATCGCTTGCTTCGTTGCGCGAGCTCGTCTCTGATCACAACCCGTCGTGGGCAGCCTGATCCCGACCGCACTACGTCATTCGCAGTAGAGCCAGCGGGCGGCAACCGCTCGAGAAATGTGTCATTCATCCGATGGCGCAGGCGCCCCCGCTGCTCTATCGTGTCGACAAGGCCACGTGGCCGGTAATGGATTGCGCGTAAGAGGTTTGCGAATGAAGCGTGTGCTCGTTGCCGCTGCACTCATCGTCTCTCTATTGGGAATAGCCGGATGGCATGCATCTGTCCTGGCGCAGACGCCGGTTGGCGGCGAAGTGCGCACGGTCACCCTGCCACACGGCCGCGCTGCTGCCATGTCCCCCAACGGTCAGTACCTGGCCGCGGTGACACCGCCCGACACCGCGCTCTGCGTCTATGACGTGGCGACGATGGCCGAGGTGAGCTGCGCAGATCTCAGCGGGTTGTCCGCCGGGATCCGCACCGAAGATATCGTCTGGTCGCCAGATAGCACGCGCATCGCCTTTTCGGAGCATGCCTTTCGGCTGTTCGTCGATGGCGACCTGTGGGTGATGGATGCGGCAACCGGATCGCTCACCAATCTCACCGACGATGGCTACGTCGGACGCATCCTCGAGTCCGGCAGTGACAACTCCGAACAGTTCTTCTTCGATGTCGCGCCGGCCTGGACCCCGGACAGTCAGTTCATCACCTTCTCCCGCACGGAATACGCCGGACCCGGTCTGGCCCGCAACACCATTGCGCAGGTTCCAGCGAGCGGCGGATCCGTGGAAGAGCTCGCGGAGATCTCAGACATCCCCGGAGCCTGGTATTTCAAAGGGCAATGGTCGCCCGACGGTCAACAGCTCTACTACTCGTTCAACGACAGCGATCCCGACAGCACGGATACCGGCATCTGGGTCTATCAGCGGGCAACGGGAGAAATCCGCAAGCTGGCCATGTCGGACGACGCCGAACTCGGTCCCCTTGTGCTCATGCAGGTCTCCCCGGCAGGCAACCGATTGCTCGCCTACTACCCGATGGCGTTGATGCAGTCCGCTTACTGGGGCAAGTCGGTGCTCCGATTTGTCGATCCCGTGACCGGCGACGTGAGCCAGGTTCCAGACCCGGCTCCGGAAAGCGAAGTCTTCGAGGGCACCTGGCTCGCAACGTTTTCCCCCGATGGCGCATACCTGCTGCAAGCCGTCGGGGTGTCCTCTGCATCGCGCGCATTCTGGGTGACCGACCTTGCCAGCGGAGTTTCGACCAGAGTGACAGGCGAGATTGCCGATGCGATGCCGGTCGAATACGCGCTTGGACCAGTTTGGGGCGCCGATGGCACGGTCTTCATTGCCCAGGCGCTCGATGGGGCGATCTTCTTTTCTATCGAAGGCGTCGGACTGGATGTGGCCCAACCGGAGGACACATCCACGCCAGTCGCGTCTCATGTCGTGGAGAACGGCGATGCGGGCGCGCCCGTTGGTGGCGCGGTCCGGCAAGTAGAACTGCCAGAAGGACGCGCGATCGCCATGTCCCCGGATGGGCGGTATCTCGCGGCGACCGTTCCGCCCCAGACATCGCTCTGCGTCTACGACGTGGCGACCATGGCCGAGGTCAGTTGCGCCGACCTTTCGGTCTTGAACACGATGCTCCGCATCGAAGATGTCATCTGGTCGCCCGATAGCACGCGGCTTGCCTTCAGCGAGCAGACCTTCGTCACCTACAAGGACGGCGATCTCTGGGTGATGGACGCGGCTACCGGCGAGTTGACCAACCTGACCGACGATCACTACGACGGCGCGATCATCGATCTGCATGACGATACCGGCGATGCGGAGTTCTTCGCCGATGTGGCGCCCGCCTGGACTCCGGACGGGCAGTTCATCACCTTCTCGCGCTCGTCATCTGGCGAGGGCGGGGTGTCGACCAATGTCATCGCGCAGGTTTCCGCCACAGGTGGTGAGGTTGCGACGTTGGCGCCCGTTTCCGAGGCTCCTGGTGTCTTCTACTATCGTGGCCAATGGTCGCCGGACGGAACGCGGTTCTACTACTCGGTCACAAATCTGGACCTGTCGCACCCCGACAACGGCATCTGGACCTACGATCCGGCAACCGGAGCAACCGCTCTCCTCGCACGCTCGGATGACGCCGAATTCGGGCCGCTCGTACTGCGCGAAGTCTCCCCGGCAGGCGACCGCTTGCTTGCGTACTACCCAAGCGCGACCAGTGGCTTCGTGGTGCTGCAACGTTCTCCGCTACGCCTCGTCGATGCAAACACAGGCGCGCTGAGCGCCGTGCCGCAGCCACCGGCTGAGACAGATCTCTTCGAGGGCACCTGGATCGCTACGTTTTCACCGGATGGACAGTATCTGCTGCAAGCAGTGGGACTCGACTCCGGGGCGCGTGACTTCTGGGTCACGCACCTGGAAACCGGAGCTTCGACCGAAGTGGCCGCCGATCTCGAAAGTGCTGTGCCAGTCGCATTCGGATTGGGTCCCGTCTGGGGGACAGATGGCACGGTCTTCGTCGCCTGGAACGTGATCGGAGCCTACTTCTTTCCGATCGATGGCGCCGGCCTGGCTACGACGGCTTCCCCGGTGACCGAGCAATCCACCCAGGCATCTACCGTCTTTGCTCCAGGAGACACCGCCCTCACGACCGGCATGACCCCGATCTTCGCCGCGCCGGACGCAAACGCGACCGTGGTTCACATCCTGGCCCCGAACAACACCGTGCAGATTCTTGGGGAGCCGGTCACGAATGAACAGGGAACCTGGTACCCCGTCCTCGAACCCGAGACACAGATCATCGGATACGTGCAAGCAACCCAACTGGGGCAACCGACCTGAACCAGCGCTTCCCGGCATGGCGCGCGGGTTGCCGGATGGGTGATGGTCCAGACTCCCGAGTCCAGCGTCCGGTGCACACTCTTCCTCCACTGGACGCTGGACGCGAAACGGGGGAACGATGGCCGCAGAACGTTGGGACGCACTGGAGCGATATGTCACAAACGCCGAGACAGACGGCGTCCGCATCGGCGTTGCGGTGCAGGCTCCCGACGGGGAGCGATATTCGCACCGGGGCGATGAACGGTTCATCTCCGCCAGCACGATCAAGATTCCGATCATGGTCGAGATCTTCCGCCAGATCGACCGCGGCAATCTGGCGTTGGACGACCGCTTCACCCTGACAACGGAAGACATCTGCCCCGGCAGTGGCGTGCTGCTGCAGCTTCATCCCGGACTGGAGCTGACCCTGCGCGACATCGTCTATCTGATGATGAGCATCAGCGACAACACCGCCACCAACATGCTGATCGATCTGACCGGCATGGAAAACGTGAATGCGGCCATGCCCTCGCTTGGGATGACCGGCTCCGCGCTGGGCCGCAAGATGCGCGGTGTGCCAGCCAGCGAGGGCGCGCCAGAAAACTGGGCTACCGCCAATGATTTCCGGAGTTGCATCGACGCGATCCTGACCGGCGCAGCGGCGTCCCGGGAAAGCTGCGACGGCATGATCGAAATGCTGACGTTGCAACAGAACACCCGGCGCATCGGCCGGTACTTCCCGGAAGGCACGCTTCCCTGGGGTTCGAAGACCGGAACGGTCGGCACGGTATCGCACGACGCCGGTTTCGTGCGCGGTCCGCATGGTGACATGGTGGTCACGGTCTTCACCGAAGGCTTCCCGGTGCTGCACGACGCCGAGCCGGTCATGGGCGAGATCGCGCGACTGGCGGCCGTTGGAAGCGGGCTGCTCGACGGCTGATCGCCACTCTGCCCCTCCGCCCCAGGTTGCATCCAGGGGCTATCGGGACCAAACCTCTCCGGGGTTCGCCTGTTCGGCGGACGCGATCTTCCAGCATCCGGCAGGCCGAAACCCTTCCTAAGAAGGGTGTGCGCTCCAGCGGCGCTCCACTACGCTCTGACCATTCACGTGGCGCCGATCGCGGCGCAGTTCCAGTTCCTATCGGTTCATGTGCTCGATGCGCGACACTCAGCAGGAGTTTCTTCGGTGCACGATCATCAATTCGATGCGCTTACCCGGTTTGTCTCACGCGTGGAATCACGACGCGCGGTGCTGCGTGGCGCCGGCGCCGCTGGACTGGCCGCGATTGGACTGGGCAGGCTGTCATCTATGGCGCTGGCGCAAGACGCCACCCCGGCAGCTTCTCCCGCGGCCGATGCCGCCCTCGGCGCGCAGGCCGGACTGGATGCGCTCGATGCCGACACGAAGGACGCCATCGCCCGCGCGCTCTGGACTACCTCCGACGCATTGACCGTGGACGATATTCCGCCCGATGCGCTGTCCCAAATCCTCGGCCCCACCAATAGCAACGCCGCTTTCGGACTGCGCATGGGCACCCGCCTGCTCGAACTCCTGTCCCAGCCGATCTCTTTCGTCCAGAGCTATGCGCCCCGCTACGAGAAGCTGGCAACGGTGGCGCAATCGCTCACCGCGCATCAGGCGTATTTCCTCAGCAATCTGATCGGGCCGGAAGTGATCCGCGACTTTCCGCTGATTCCGAATCAGGCGGACTTCCAGTTTCCCCAGCGCAATGCCGCCGATCTGACCTCACAGATCGGGTGGTACTTCTTTGTGGGCAGCGCGTTTGGGGATGACGGTCAGGAATACGGCATCGAAATGATGTTCTTCCGCTCGTCGCTGGTGCCGCCGGTGCTCGCCGCCACCCTCGGGCTGACCGATGTCCAGAACCAGATCGTCGAGCTCCACTTCGCGATCGCCAAAGCCGGCGAGCGGCATTACCAGGCCAAGCCGATCGTCATTTCCGGCACGACTGGCCTGCTCACGTTCGAGACCGACAAGCTCGGCGCCACCATGGGCAAGAACGCCATCACCTCGGCAGGCGGCTACACCTCGGAGAACGATATCTACCCGATTCGCCTGCAAGCCTGGGGTCAGGACGACGGTGAGATCACACCCATCCAGTTCTCGATCGATCTCACCTTTACCGGCGGCAAGGGGTATCTGCTTCAGGGCGCCGATGGCTGCACCCCTTGCTGCGATGGCATCGGCACACTCTACTACTCGATTCCCGGGCTCGCGCTCGATCCCGAGGTGAGCTCGCTGACCATCGATGGAACCACCGTCACACTCAAGGAAGGGACCTTCTGGTTCGATCACCAGTGGGGCATGCTGGCGTCGATGGGCACGTCCGCCATCGTGCGCGCGGCCAACAATCTCGGCCCCGCCTCTCCGGGTGGGTGGGACTGGTTCATGGCGCAGTTCAACGGTAGCCGCGAACTCACGGTGGCCGCTTCGCATTCGCCAGAGAGCCTGCCCTTCCTTCACCAAACGGGCCAAAACCCGCCAGGCACGATGACGGTCACGGTCAAAGGGAAATACATGGATCCCGATTCGGTCACGTCCACGATCGAAGGACAGCTTTCGATCACCGACTGGATTCTCAGCGTCGATACCCCCTCCCCGGAGACCTATCCCCCGACCTACACCTGGTATCCGAACAAATGGGAATTCACCTTTGGCGAGGACGTTCCGGAAGACATCCGCGTCTTCACCATGGAGCCGATCGTGAGCACCGGTCAATCGGGCTTCTTCGGCGCAGGCGCGCAGTATTCCGAGGGCGCGGTCTATCTGCTTGGGCCGAACGGCGAAAATCTCGGCCGCGGGTTCGCCGAATCCGTGGGCTACGCGCAAACACTGCCGAACGTGCTGCGCATGGTGGGTCTCGAGCCCAATGCAGAAAACATGGAACTCTTCGGCGCGAACCCGCCGCAGCCAGCGCTCGTGCTGGCGAGCCAGGCATACGTCTTCCTCAACCAGCAGGAGCTGAAAGACGTGACCGACATGTGCAGCGGGCTGGAGTTCACGTCGTAAGGTCAATCGTTAGTAGTCAGTGGTCAGTAGTCAGTGGTCAGTGGAATCCGGGTGCTTGCCGAGGAGTGTTGTAGCGATTTGCAAGAGTGTCCACACCCCCCTGTCATCCTGAGCCGCAGCGAAGGATCTCTCGTTGTCCAAACTCCAGTCTCAGACGAGAACCAAGGTTGCTCACAACCAAAGGTGTGCTATTGCGGTTGCCGAAACACGTACCTGCCGTGCGAATGCCGTCATCCCGACCGAAGCGAAGCGGAGTGGAGGGATCTCCTCGCCACAGCGAGGGCAACAAGGTCACGCTTCGTTGAGATGGAAGGCACTTGCTTGAAGAACCGCCCGAGCCCAGCGTTTCAACGGTGGGACCCCGCGGAGTGACAATCGGACCCTCCCTGAGCAACCAGTCGAAGGATCTCTTGCCAAACTCCAGTCTCAGACGGAACGTTGCCACAACCAAAGGTGTGGTAGCCCAGCGCTTCAACGGTTGGGGGTCCCGCGGGTGACAATCCCAGTCAGACTCAGCATCAGTGGCCGGTAGCTGGTGACAGATATGACAGGAACGGACGCGGTGGCGCCCGTTCCTGTTCTTTCGCTCGTGCTGTCGACTACTAGAGCTTTGGCGTGATGTTCTGATTCACGCTGAAGCGGTTGTTGGGATCGTAGATCGCCTTGATCCGCTGCAACTGCGGATAGTTCTCGCGGTAGACCGCTTTCACCCGGTCGACTCCCTCATCCATCATCATGTTCACATATCCGCCGCCGCTGGAGAGCGGATGCAGAGCATCCCAATACATCCGCGCGAACGCGATGTTCTCCTGCATGCGATCGGCATCGTCGTCCGTCATCAAGATGACATGCACAAACTTGGCGTCCCGGTGGCTGTAGGCAGTCTCGGTGCGCGCCACATCCTGAATCGCGCCATTGAGCGAGTAGATGTGCATGATCGAGGCCGCATTCGGCATCTTGTGCCCATGCTCGAGGTGAATCTCGATCATCTCGTCAGTGAGCTCGGTAATGTAGTCGGCCTTCCAATAGTCCTGCCGGCCAGCAGGGAACATGGCGTCGAACGCGCTGTTCCAGGTTGCGAAGGGGAACTCACCGGCGAACTCAGCGGACGGCCCAACTGCCAGGAATGGCTCGATGATCGCGCGGCCCTCGGCCTCGGGACCGTTGAAGCAGAAGACGATCTTGCCCATCTGCTTGTTGTGATGCTCCACCGGCAAGAAGGGGGCCTCGGGGGTGAAGATCGTGCCAAAGAAGAGACCCAGCTCGCGCGGGGCGGTTTCGATGAAGTCACGGTAGAGCTCCATGAGCTGCTTGCTCTTCTCGACTTCATAGAAGAGGACACCCGCAAAGACGTTCCCGACTTCGTGCGCCTGGAACTCGAACGCGGTCACCACGCCGAAGTTGCCGCCGCCGCCACGAATCGCCCAGAAGAGATCTGGACGCTCGGTTGCGCTGACGGTCACAAAACTGCCATCCGCCAGCACCATGTCGGCGGTGAGGAGATTGTCCAGCGTGAGACCGTGCTTGCGGCTGAGGTAACCAAATCCGCCGCCGAGCGTAAGGCCACCCACTCCGGTGGTCGAAATGATGCCGGCCGGAACTGCCAGCCCAAACGGCTGGGTAGCATGATCGACATCGCCCCAGGTGGCGCCCCCCTCCACCAGCACGCGTCTGGTGTTGGGATTGACATGGACGGCGTTCATGCGTCCCAGGTCGATGACCAGACCGTCATCGCAGGTGCCCAATCCCGCAGCGTTGTGTCCACCACCGCGCACACAAATCGGCAGATCACGTTCACCAGCGAACTGCACCGCCGCCATGACATCGGCCACATCGACCGCTTGCACGATGAGCGCCGGGCGCTTGTCGATCATGCCGTTGTAGACGGCGCGAGCGGCATCGTAGTCCGCATCGTCGGGTGTGACGACGTTGCCGCGCACGCTCATGCGCAGGAGCGCGATCGACTCGCCATCCAGGATCCCGGTCTTTTCCACTACGACTGTCACGATTTCCTCCTTAATGGAAACCCATTACGTTTCGTCCCCGTCCAATTTCGAGGACACCATCACTCTACCGATCGGCGGCGCTCGCAACATCGGCAGGGCTGCCTATTTCGAATGGTGGTAACTGGTGGAGATCAGGGATTGTCGCTACGTCGATTGACCTACGACAGTCGCTTGCGGACGTGGGCGCCGGTCCTGGCTGAGGAACCGGCGCCCTGTGAACCGAGCCACTAGGCTGGGGCAATGTTCTGGTTGATGCGGAAGCGATTCTCCGGATCGACCTTGGCCTTGATCTGCTGGAGGCGAGGATAGTTGTCCCGGTAGGTGTCTTTCACCCGGCCGCTGCCTTCATCCATCATGAAGTTGACGTAGGCGCCACCCGCGGAGAAGGGATGCTGGGCGTTCCAGTACTCCCGCGCGTTGGCGATGTGGTCCGGCATACGGGATGCGTCGTCGTCGGTAACCAGGTAGACGAAGACGAACTTGGCATCTCGATGGCTATAGGCCATGTCGTGCGGGCCGACGTCCTGGATCGCGCCGTTGACCGAGTAGATGTGCACCACCGAGGAGGGATTCGGCATTCCTCCGCCGTACTTGAGATGAACATCGATCGCCTCGTCGGGCAGTTCGGTCAGATAGTCGGCTTTCCAATAGTCGTGCCGCCCCGGGGGGAAGAGCGCATCGAACATGGCGTTCCACGCGGAGAACGGCATTTCCCCACCGACTTCGGCAGCCGGCCCAACCGCGAGGAAGGGTTCCAGCACGTTGCGCGCCTCGGCTTCCGGGCCATCGAAGCAATAGACCATCTTGGCCATGTTCTTCAGGTGGAGTTCTTCCGGCAGGAAGGGCGCCGGCGGGGTCATCAGGAAACCGAAGAAGATGGCGAGTTCGCGCGGGGCTGTGTCGATGAAGGTGCGGTAGAGCTTCATCAGTTCTTCGGCTTTGTCGAGCTCGTAGAAGAGGACCCCGGCAGTGACGGTGCTCACCGGACGCGCCTGGAACTCGAACGCGGTCACCACGCCGAAGTTGCCGCCACCGCCACGGATAGCCCAGAAGAGATCGGGATGCTCGGTTGCGCTAACAGTCACGAACGAACCATCGGCCAGCACGAGATCGGCGGATACGAGATTGTCGATAGTCAACCCATGTTTGCGGCTGAGATAGCCAAACCCGCCGCCCAGGGTGAGTCCGCCGACACCGGTGGTGGAGATGATGCCGCAGGGCACCGCCAGCCCGAACGGAGCGGTGGCGTGATCGACATCGCCCCAGGTGGCGCCGCCTTCCACCAGCACCCGTTTGGTATTGGGATTGACGTGGACAGCCTTCATGCGGCCGAGATCGATGACGACCCCATCGTCGCACGTGCCCAGGCCCGCGGCATTGTGACCACCGCCGCGGACACAGATCGGCAGATCGTTGGCCGCGGCGAAGCTCACCCCCTGCATCACGTCGGCCACATCGGCTGCTTGCACGATGAGGGCCGGACGTTTGTCGATCATGGCGTTGTAGACCGCGCGCGCCTCGTCATAGCCCGGATCGCTCGGCGCGATGACCGCTCCACGCACCACAGCGCGCAATTGTTCGACCGCATCGGCCGAGATTCCCTGGTTCTTCGTTGCAATGGCAGTCATGTATCGCTCCTTTCATGCTCAGAGCCTGGGAGAAGGTCATCTGCTCCGACGAACCTGCACCCACCATACAGACCGGCGCCGCGCGCCCGAATCCGTAGAAATACGCAATCGCGGCGCTGGGCACTCTCCGATCGCATGACATTGCCGCTCGGCCGAACGACTTCAGCAAGGGACGTGCCGGGCGATCGGCGTCTCGGCCCGGAAGTCAGCTCACAGCGAAGTGGCGAGTGATGATGCCGTTGCTCTCCCAGTAGGTCGACTTTCCAGCCAGGAACGGATCGTCCGGCGCTGGTTGCTCCTCGCCAGAGGCCGAGACAGCACGGGAAGCGACGGTGTGCTCGCCCGCGGCCAGTTCGCCGAGATCGTAGGTCCAGAAGGTCCAGGTATAGGGATCGTCCGCGCCGGTGGTCAGCTCGGCATCCTGCCAGGGTCCGCCGTCGACGCTTACGCCAACGCTGCCGATCGCTTCACCCCAGGCCGCGCCCTCCACGGTGTAGCTGCCGTCCTTTTCGATCACCCGCGCCGGCGCGGACTTCAGCCGGTCGTGCGCGACGGTGTTGAGCGTCCAGACTTGCTCGTCGTCGTGCATCACCTGCCGCATGGTGACGTAGTCCCGCGCCATGAAGTTGCCGGCGTAGCGCTGGTCGGAAATCTCGAGACGGGTCAGCCATTTCACATTGGCGACACCGTACCAGCCGGGGGCGATCAATCGGGCGGGCGCGCCGTGCAACGGCGGCAGCGGCTCGCCATTCATCTCCCAGGTGATCAGGTTTTCGGGGTTCATCGCTTGCTCGATCGACATGCTGCGCGCGAAATGCTCGGTGATGGTCACATCGCCCCGCACCTGATCGCCAGCGTCGGCCCCCCAGAAAATGACCTCGGTTCCACCCTCGAGCACTCCGGCTTCTTCGAGGATTGGCGCCAGGGGCGTGCCCGCCCACACCGCGTTGCCGATGCCGCCGTCGAAGAATGGCAGCCCGGTGTTGCCCGAACACTCGATGGTGAATGTCACCTCGGCCCGTTCCCGCGCCTGCAGGTCGGCCAGGCTCAACGACAATGGGTTGGAAACCAACCCACTGACATGCAACGCCCAGGTCGATGCATCGATGACCGGCTCGTCGTAGTGCTTGATGATGAAGAACTCGTCGTTGGGTGTGATCCAGGAATCGAGAGTTTCCCAATCGAGCTGCTGCACCAGCACATTCGGCACAGGATTCTCGGCAAGCTGATCCGTCCAGGGAATCACTGTTCCATCGACGGGCGTCTGCGCGGCGAAGGCAAAGCGCGCGCCGCGCGGCATTCCCAACGCGGCCATGCTGACGGCACTCGAGGCGATAAAGGTGCGGCGAGAGACAGCAGGAATGCTCATGTGATCGACTCCTTCCGACAATACGAATACCGCTGTTTCCCTACCAGACGGATCGACTGGCAGAAAAGTGACGCGCGCATCGACCAAGGGCGTACTTCTTCCTTCGCGCGTCCGCGCGAATCTACGACCATCCTGTATCGTGAGAGGGTGCTTCCTTCCGGAGACGTGACTTTCTGCATCCTTCCTAGCTCGTCATGAATCGCATACCGGGCCGTACTCCGCCTGAATCGCTTTGCTCGATCTCGCCGCAGGGGTGCTGATTGCCGGTATCGAGAATGACATCGTCCCTGTCGAACCGAGGCAGCACGCTGCTAGCCGCGGCTGCACCGATGACCGGTATTCCGATCGCGGCTGCAAAGAACAGCGCGCACACCACACGCACGACACGTTCTCGTTTGAATCGAAGGTCCATGCTCGACTCCTGCCCAGGCTGCCGTATCTCGTTCAACGGCCATTGAGGGGCACGGTCAGGCTCGCTCACGAGCCTGCATGGAAACTTCGTCCACATGGCGTAATTGGCCGAACCAGTGCAACTGGTGACGAATCATCCAAAGGGATTAGCCCGGATTGTTCATCACTGACGACTGGACTCCCTTCTTCGCGCATATGAAGAGTCCACACGAGCGATCGATGGAGATGGATATCAGATCAACTTGTGCTGGATGGAAAGTGTCGCGGCGGCGGTGCGCGACTCTACTCCGAGCTTGTTGAGAATGGAACCGACATGCACTTTCACGGTCGGCACACTTATGAAAAGCGTCTCGGCAATCTGGCGATTGGTGCTCCCGGCAACCAGGAGCTGCAATACCTCGCGTTCGCGCCGGCTGAGCCCGTGGGGATTCCGTGAACCGGGGTTTGCTCCACTCGCGGAGGGTTCCCCCTCATCCAAGACCCGATCGGCCACAGCCGCAGCATCTTCCAACGACATTGTCAAGCCGATGGACCACGCACGTTCGAACTGCTGCTCGCTGAGTCTGCTTCGCACGGCCTCGACGATGCTGACGTAGTCTTCCAGCGACGTGTCCTGAACCGGAAAACCACCCCACATTCGCAGTCGCTCAGCCGCTCCCAATAGAAGCGCCGCTTCTTCGTGCCACCCGCTTGTGGCAGCGAAACTCGCAGTCTCGTCCAGGCACGACGACATCATATAGGCGTCTCCAAACTCCAGCTCCCGCCACAACGCCATCCGGAGATTCTTGGCGCTCTCTCGATGCAGACCCAGTTTGCGAAGCGCGAAGACAAGGTCGAGCTGCGCGTCGGCCAGCGCCCAGGGATCGTGCGCATCCTGCAGGATAGCCAGACCTTTCTCGTATTGCGTTCGAGCATTTTCGCAATCACCACGCCACATGTATGCGTATCCGAGCCAGGAATTCAGCATTGACTCGAGCGCTGAGTCGCCTGAAAATCGCGCGTGCATGAGCGCGGCATCGAAATGGCGACTACCAGCCGCGTAGTCCCCATTTGCCGAATCCAGCAGTCCCCTGATGCCGAGTGCCCATGCAGCGCCCGAATCATGACCAGACGCATGGGCGCAGCCCAATCCTTGCGCCGCGGCGGAATCAGCGGCAGCCAGGTTTCCCAATACCCACTCGGCCCACCCGAGCCGCACCCATGCGTCGGCGCGCAGTGCATCAAGACCTGAGCCCGGCATGGCGAGCACTCGGCTCAACCAGACTTGCGAAACGCGATAGCGCCCACGCGCAGCCCAATGGGCAAATACCATCGAATTGGCCATTCGCAGGCTGAGCTCGGCATTTCCTTGATCGATAAGCCAGTCGAGCGCGGTATGCAGATTCCCTGACTCGCGATCGTTTTCCTGGACTCGCGCCAGATGCAGTGGGCCAATGATGTGGCCGCCCCGCTCGACCACTTCCAGGAAATGTCTCGCATGCGCTTCCTGCGCCGCGAGGAGTTCGGCGTCCGCGTCGAGCGCTTGGCGCGCAAAATCCCTGATCGGTTCCGGCATCAGAAAACGGAGAAGTGACTCAGCCGCATGCGCGGTGCGTAACAGCGCGCTATCGACCAGAGCGGAGAGCGCCTCGAATGTCCTTTCCGCATCCAGCCCAATACTTCGCCCGGTGGATTCGATCGCCTCCCACGAGCACCCGCCCACGAAGACCGACAACCAGCGCAGCAACCGCTGTTCGGTTGGCTGGAGCAGGCCTTAGCTCCAGGCGATGGTGTTCCGCATCGATTGATGGCGCTGGGGTTGATCGCGGTTACCTCCAACAAGCACGGGAAGCGGGCGATCGAGCCTGGCCGCCAGGGATGCGGCCGACAACACACGCAATTGTGGCGCGGCCAGCTCGATTGCCAGCGGCAGCCCGTCGAGACGCCGGCAGATTTCTATGACACTGGCGCTATTCTGCTCGGTCATCTCGAAAGCGGTGTCGACGACGCGCGCCCGCTCGAGAAAGAGTCGAACCGACTCGATCTCGCGCACTGCTTCCAGCGATTCGCTTCCCTCCGGCAGGACGAGCGGCGGGACCAGGTATTCGTGTTCGGGGCCGAGCCGAAGCCGGACCCGGCTGGTGGCCAGTACCTTCAAATACGGCGCTGCCGCGATCAATCGCGTGACCAGCGGCGCGGCGTCGACGACGTGCTCGAAGTTATCGAGCACCAGCAGTTGCTGACGATCAGCGAGGACCGTCTCCAACCGGTCCTCTGGCGGCGAAGCGGTTTCAGCGATGCCGAGGGTTTGCACGATCGCAGACGCCACGATCGAGGGCTCGGCCACCGCCGCCAAATCGACGAAGACCGCCCCATCGGCGAACGACGGTGCTGTTCGCATTGCGATTTCGATTGCAAGGCGCGTCTTGCCAACACCACCCTGACCCGTCAGCGTCACCAGGCGGATGTCCGGGCGAGCCATCAGCGCGACAATCGCGTCGAGTTCTGTCTCCCGCCCAATGAATGTGGTGAAGGGTTCCGGCAAATCCCTCCTCGGCCGCGTCGCCCCGGAGCGCCCCTTTTCGTCGCGCGCGTGCAACGCCAAATCGACCGCCGCTCTGGGCGACGCCGATGCCAGCAGGGTCGTGCGTTCCGCAGGGCTCAGCGACAACGCATCGGCAATGCGGTGTACGGTTTCCGTCTCCGGTTTTGACCAACGCCCTCGTTCCAGATCGCTGATCGACCGGACAGGGACGTCCGAGCGCTCCGCCAGTTCCTCTTGACTGAGACCAGCGGCGTTCCGGAATTGGCAAAGCAACGTGCTGAGATCGGCTTGGTCGGTAAGGTGCATGGCTCGGCGCCCGTCGGGAACGAGGATTGGTCTGGTGTGGTTCTCACCATAATAACCCCCCTTGCCAACCCGAGGGCTGCGGTCCGCGGACACGTGGTTCCGCAGATGAGCTAGATCTCGTCGGCGCGGAGGGCTTCGGCCTTCTGGGGCATCCGCTCAGGGTGCGGAGCGAAGATGATGCCGGTCAGGCGGCCGCGCTTGTCCCGGATGAAGTACTTGCGGCTCTCCTCATCCTCGATGCAGTCCTGCAGCTCTTTCTCCAGGTTGCCGTGGGAATCGGAGACGAGGTAGATGCCGATCGAGCGCATGCGGTGCGCGGTGCCGATCGGGTTGCCCTCTTCGTCGTTGACGATCTCGCCGTCGAATTCATCGAACTCTTCGACCGGAGGCTGATACGCCTGCTGCTGGGGAGCGGGCTCGTCCGCGGAGGGCGGAGCCGGGGGCGGCGCCATGACCTCGTCGGCAATTTTCTTGATGGCCCACTGGGCGCCAATCTTGGGTACGACCATCGGTCTCGATACTTTCTAGCTCGTTCGCGCCCGGACCAGGAAGATGTGGGCAACGGAAATGCAGGTGTCCTGCACGAAGGGTATTCCATGGGCGGCTGCCATGGCACGCGCCGGCTCACTGACGATCCCGGCTTGACACCAGACAGCCCCTGCGCCGATGTCGATGGCCTCCTGGGTGTGTCCAGGCACGAAGCTTGCGTTGCGAAAGAGATCGACGATGTCGACATGGCGCGGGATATCGCCCAGCGTCCGGTAGACCGGCTCGCCAAACGGCCCCATCTTGCCCGCCAATCGCGGATTCACCAGCGGCACATCGTATCCCTGCGCGTGCAGATATCCGGCAATACCGTGGCTGGAGCGGTCTGGCTTGTCCGACCAGCCGACGACCGCGATGGTGCGGGCGTTCTGGAGCAGCGCGCGCAGTTCGGCGTCATCCAGCGCGGGAGGAAGTTCGGGTAGCGCGAAACTGGTCAATAGATCTCGAATCCCTTGTATCCGACGAGGTCGCCATCCTGGACCTCGAAACGCGTGACTTCAGAGCGCGGGGGACCTTTTTCGCACCAGGCAACGTACTTTTCGATGGCGTCTTCGGTCCCTTCAGCCTCGATCCAGACCGAATCGTCCGGCATGTTCCGCGCGAACCCGGTCACCTCGAGACGCACAGCCTCGCGTTGCGCGGCTCGCCGGTAGTTGACGCCCTGAACCCGTCCCCAGATTCGAAGCACGACGCGACGCTTCATTGCACATCCTCGCACTGGAGCCATGGAGCCGGCGAAATGGATCGCAAACTCGCTTTCTCCCGGCAATTATCGCCGTTCTTGCGAATCTTCACCGGGCACACGGGAAGAAGCGGCAGAACACTCGCGCCCAGAGACGCTGATCAGTCCTTCTCTTCACGCTTTTCCATCGACCTCGAACCCCTGCTTCCCGTTGACGTCGTCGATACGGACGTCATTGCCGGGGATGAGCGGATTCTCACGCATCGTGTACCGAAGCGGACGTTCTCGGTGTGTCCCGCTCCGGACAATCGCCTCGAGGAGTGGGCGCCTGAGTGGTCATAGTCGAAGGGGAAAATCCCCAAACACCCGATTGTGTTGCGTTATCAGCTTGTGTAGAGTAACGAACGGGACACGCGCGTGTCCCGATTCCGTCGATTCGGCCCCGTTGTCTGAATGAAGGAGTTTTCCCCGTGGACAAGACACTCGATCGTCGACGATTCGTCGTTGGTTCCGCAGCGCTCACCGCGGCGGTCGCCGCGACTGGCAAGCTGCAACTGGGCGCGTTTGCCCAGGATGAGAACTGGCCGCCGGTCGAAGGGCTGGCGCCGCTCAAGGTCGGTTGGTCGACCATCTACACGACCCCGTCATGGATGACGGAGACCCAGAACGAGATCGAGGCCGAGGTGCAGCGTCTGGTCGACATGGGCGCGACCATCGACTTCCAGGTCTTCGACGCCAACGGCGACACGGCCACCCAGATCGCTCAAATCCAGACGATGATCGATCAGCAATACGACATCTGCCTGCTGATCGCCGGATCGGCTACCGCGCTCGACCAGGTGGTCGAATCGGCGCACAACGCCGGCGTGATCGTGGTCAACTGGGACTCGGAAGTCACGACCGATCAGCTCACGGCCAAGATCAACACCGATCAGCATCAATGGGGCAACATGACCGCCCAGTGGCTGGTCGATCAAATCGGCGGCTCGG
Organism: Thermomicrobiales bacterium; assembly: GCA_041390825.1. Taxonomy (NCBI): domain Bacteria; kingdom Pseudomonadati; phylum Thermomicrobiota; class Thermomicrobia; order Thermomicrobiales; species Thermomicrobiales bacterium. Next base: position 5,943 of record JAWKPF010000045.1, on the reverse strand, counting down.
GACCGATCCTGGCGATCAACGGTCCGGCCGGCATCTCCGTCAGCGAGGCCCGCTGGGCCGGCGCCGAAGAGGTCTTTGCGCAGTATCCAGACGTGGAGATCGTCGGCACCGCCAACATCGAGTACAACGAGGCTCCTGCCCTGACCGAGATGGAGAGCCTGCTGGCCGCGCATCCGGACGTGGTCGGCATCTGGTGCCAGGCAGGCGCGCACGCTTCGGCCGCCCTCAAGACGATGCAGGCGATGGGCCTGCCGTTCGTACCGATCACCGGTGAGAACTACAACGCCTATCTGCTGCAGTGGTGCGATCTGCTGGAGGACGGCTTCACCTCCTTCTCGACCGCGCAGGTGAACTACATGGCGGTCATTGCGCTCGACCTCGGCATCCTCGCCAAGCAGGGCCAGCCGGTGCCGAGCCGGGTCGTGGTGCCGTTGCCAGAAATTACCGACGACAACGTCTGCGAGTGGGCCGACGAGAGTCTGCCGGAGGACTGGTACTCGATTCCCGAGGTTCCGGGACCGGCCGAGCGCCAGGCGATCATCGAGGGAGCGATGGCCGCCCCTGAAGCGACACCGGCCGCCTAGTTCGATCGACCGTCCGTGTCCCGTTCCCAATTCGTTGGGAACGGGACATGCGCATCGTCCGATGGGGGCTGTCCTCTATGGTCGCCGAACCCATCCGGTCGGAGGAAAGGGCGTCCGTGCCCTCGCGAGCCCGCGAATGCGACACGAGAGGGCACAGAGGCCCTTCGCCACGGCCGGCGCGGCTGTCCCCGGACTCCGATTGGCGGCCACGGGTGCCACTACGGCCAGCGCGGCTGTCTCCGGGCTCCGGACCCAGGACTCCGGACCCGAAAGGGCACCGAGCCCTTCACGGCGGAGGGAGCGATCGTAGCGCAGGAACCTGTGTCCTGCGATCGACCGCAGGTCGATAACGGACGCACCCCAGGCCATGCCTTCATCCCGGAAACCCGGTTGTCGGCAAGCTGAGCTATCGCGCTGTCGCGCTCGCACAGCACAGGCAGCTGCATTGCGACTGGTGAGCGCCAGCACTGCGCAATTCATTGCTTCGAGAGGGATTCGTGACTACCGAGACCGCCGAACGTCCCCCGGGGACACCAGTGCCGCCGTTCGATACCGCGCCCATTCTGCGCACCGCCGACTTGACCAAGTCGTTCGCGGGCAATGTCGTGCTCGATCGGGTGGGCTTCGATGTCTACCCTGGCGAAATTCACGCGTTGATGGGCGAGAACGGCGCCGGCAAGAGCACCTGGATCAACCTGGTGACGGGAGTGCATCAACCCGATTCCGGCACGATCACGTTCGACGGCGTCACGTATCAGGGCTTGTCGCCGCACCAGGCCGAAGCGATCGGCATCAGCACCGTCCACCAGGAACTGAGTCTCAGCCCGCACCTGACCGTGGCGGAGAACATCTTCCTTGGGCGCATGCCGACCACCAGGTTCGGGCAGGTCGATTACGCGCGCATCGAAGCAGAGGCAACCCGAATCTTCGACGATCTCGGAGTAGAGATCGATCCACAGGCCCAGGCAGGAGAGCTTCCGCTCGCCGAGCGGCAACTTGTCGAGTTCGCCAAGGCGATCGTCGCCGAGCCGAAGCTCCTCATTCTGGACGAAGCCACCTCCGCCCTCGACAAGAGCCAGGTTGAGCTCTTCTTCACCTCGTTGCGCAAGCTGCGCGACCGGGGTGTGGCCGTGGTCTTCGTTTCCCACCGGCTGGAAGAGATCTTCGCGATCACCGATCGGATCACGGTGCTCAAGAACGGCGAGTACGTCACCACGGTAGCCACTCCGGGCACCACGACCGACCAGTTGGTCAAGTTCATGGTCGGGCGCGAGATCACCGATATCTTCCCACCGAAGCCACCGATCGAGGAACTGATGGCCGGACCGGTGGTGCTCTCGGTTCGCAATCTCAGCTCCGGGCACCGCTTCCAGAACGTCGATTTCGATCTGCATCGGGGTGAGATCCTGGGCCTTGGCGGGTTGCAGGGACAGGGGCAACGCGAGCTGCTGGCCGCGCTCTTCGGGTTGCATCGGGTCGAGGGCGAGGTCTTGCTCGATGGCCAGCCCGCGGCGGTGCGCGGACCGCGCGCGGCCATGTCCCGGCGCTACGCCTTTGTGCCAGAAGACCGCAAGACCGAAGGGCTCGTCCTGCAGCTCCCGGTGAGCGACAACCTGGCGCTGCCCAATCTGAATGCAGTCAGCAGGTTCGGCCTGATCGACCGGGGCCGCGAGCGGACGCTGATCGATTCGCTGATCGCCAAGCTGCAAATCAAGTTGCGCTCCCCCAAACAGCGGGTGCTGCGCCTGAGCGGCGGAAATCAGCAAAAAGTCGCGATCGCCAAATGGCTACCGCAGGAACCGGAAATCCTGCTGCTGTCGGAGCCGACGCGCGGAATCGATGTCGGCACCAAGCAGGAGATTCATCGCCTCATGCGCGAGCTGACCGCGGCCGGGGCATCGATTCTGCTGATCACCTCGGACACGATCGAGCTGCTGGGCTTGAGCGACCGCGTGATGGTGATGTACGAGCGCCAACCGGTGGTGACGCTGAGCGGCGACGACGTAACCGAAGAGAACGTGGTGCACGCCTCGGTGGTGGGCGGTGAGAAACAGATCGCCGAAACGCTGGAAGCCAGGGCCGAAGGCGCCAGGACGCCCGTTGCGGGAACCACGTCCGAAACGTCGCCGGAACGCTCGCTGAATCCGCTGGCCAAACTCGGTGTTTTCAGCAAGCTCTCGCGCGCCTGGCAGGATGTGCTGCCGATCTATGCGGTCACGGCCATCTTCGCGCTGATCTACCTCTATATGAACCGCAACACCTTCGGCATCGACACGGTGAACAATCTGTCGGCGTGGCTCTTTCCCCTGTTCCTGGCGGCGATGTCGCAATCGGTCATCATGCTCACCGGAGGAATCGATCTCTCGCTTGGCAACATGATGAGTCTCTTCACCTGCATCCTGGCCACCCAGATGTGGGACAACCCGCTCTCCATGATCAAAGCGGTCACCATGGTGTTGGCTGGCGGGGCGTTGATCGGGCTCTTTACCGGCGCGATCGTCTCGTACATCAAGCTGCCGGCCATCATCGTCACCCTGGCGACATCGTTCATCTGGGCGGGCGCTGCGCTCTGGGTCCTGCCTTCGGCGGGAGGGCATCTGCCGCGTTCGTTCTCCTCACGCTTCATCGGGCAGATCGGAGGAGTCATTCCGGTCAGTCTGCTGGTGCTGATCGGGGCGTTGCTCTTCTGGAGGTACGGCATCAAGCGCACCCCGCTTGGTGTCGGCATCTACGCGATCGGCGACAACGAGCGCGGCGCGTTCTTCAGTGGTTTGCCGGTCAAGCATCTGCGCATCGCGGCCTACATCATCTCCGGGCTTTTTGCCGCGCTCGCCGGTATCGGGCTTTCGGCCTACGCCGGATCGGGCGATCCACTCATCGGCGGAACCTACACGCTGGCAGCCATCGCCGCGGCGGTCCTCGGCGGGGTCAGCTTCCTGGGTGGTCAAGGGCATCTACGCGGCACGATTGCCGGTGTGCTCTCGCTCGGGCTCGTTACGCAAATCCTCTTCATTTCCGGGTTCTCGGTTGCCTATCAGCGGGTCATCTATGGCCTGGTGCTGATCGTGGCGATCGGGATCAAGACGTTTGCCGCCTACCGTATCGAGGAGCGCCGCTGAGATGGCTTCCCTACCCACGACATCGTCCGGCGTGAGCGCGCGGCTGCGCGGCATCCGCATCGATCCGGTGATTCTGACCTTTGTGGTGCTCTTGCTCCTTTGGGGATTCAGCCTCTATCGCACCGAAGGGTTTCGCTCGGTCAACTACACCATGCTCACGCTGCGCACAGCGGCCTTTCTGGGTATCGTGGCCGCTGGGCAGACACTGGTGATCCTGATGGGCGGCATCGATCTTTCGGTGGCGGCGGTGATTACCATGACCGGCGTCGTCGCCGGCAACCTGATGACCCAAATCGGGCAATTGGGGGGCATTCTGGTCACCCTGGTGATCGCGATCTTGGTCGGCGTCTGCAATGGGCTGGGGGTGACGGTGCTGCGGCTGCCGCCGTTGGTGATGACCCTGGCCACCCTGAGCATCATCCAGGGCGTCTTGCTCGTCTACAACGCGGGGAAACCGGTGAGCGGAAAATCGCCGTTCCTGGAGTTCTGGGCGAAGGACAAGATCCTGGGCGTGCCCGCGCCGGTATGGGTCCTGCTCGCGGTGACGCTGGTCTGCGTGGTGCTGCTGCATTTCACGTCGTACGGCCGGGGAATCTACGCCATCGGCAACAACCCACGCGCGTCCTACATCTCCGGTGTGCCGACCACCGCGATCCAGATCGCAACCTATGCGCTGTGCAGCTTGTTCGCGGCCATCACCGGATTGTTGCTCCTCGGCCGCACCGGGTATAGCTCGAAAACCGCTGGCGACCCGTACATGCTCATGTCGATCGCGGCAGTCGTGATTGGGGGCACCTCGATCATCGGGGGGCGCGGCAAGATCATCGGCACCATCGGCGGCGCGCTGGTGATGACCATCCTCATCAATCTGCTCACCGTCGAGAACATCGACGAATCGGTACGCATGATGATCCAGGGCGGCTTGATCCTGGCGCTGTTGATTGCGTACGCGGTGACGGAGGATTAGTCGGGGTTCGCTCTCCAACGTGTCGGCTTGTGGATGACCCTCCCTGTCGGAGTAACAACAGGATCTGGTAGCTGTGACACCGGAAGCAGCCCCTTGTCGAATTGCCACGCGAAGTCAGCTGTCTTTGCGAGGTCCTTCGAGACCGCCAAGTCTGGACTGACGACACCGACAATACACTCTGAGACTTTCTTGGCAATCTGCACCGCTGGCACAAAATCGGAGTCATTTGTCACCAATACAAGCGCATCCGCGTTTCGTTGAACTGCATCGACAATCAGCGTCGCGGCAAGTGCGACGTCACTCTTCTTCTCTTGCCAGACAAATGCAGTTTGCTGGATGGCCATTCCCGCAGGGCAGCGCACCAGTGCCACCTCGCGCTTGGATTTCACGAACTTGCCTACGTGTACCGTGACTGCTGAATAAGCTCTCAATGCGTCCAGGTAGTTGGCGTGTCGATCAGCCTGACCAGGGTCGTCGGGCGGGTTTGGCGCGATCGCGGTGAAGTAGTGAACGGCCACGAGATCGTCGTTTGGAAAGAGGTTTCTGGCAAGGCGCTCGAAATCGACCCACTTCAGTCCCTTGAAGGGGGCTTTCGTGCGGCCACTGAAACATGCGTAGTAGAACGAGAAGCCATCGATGTAGACAGCAACACGCATCGGTCTATAGCCCAAGGTGGCAAAAAAGAGGAGCTGCCTTGCGACAACTCCTCTGCCTGCCACCAGAAGCGGCAGGGGATATTGACGTTAGTCTAGCAGAATCAGCACACACGTTCCAAGCGTTTTCGATGGACGCTCACCGGCGTCGGTCGCCCTGGGAGCGCGAACGCTCGATCCCGGTATTGCCACCACATGCAAGAATGGATGGGTTCCTTCTTCTCCTCAGCCAACGTTCGCAAAGGAAGCCATCGACCATGACCAAGAGAGGAACCAGTCTCCTGACAAGCGAGTCATATGCGCTTTCCCGCCGCCGCCTGGGGTCGCTCGCGGCCGGCAGCGCTGCCGCCGCGATGATCGGGCAAACGCGCGTCGCGGCCCAGAGCGCCACCCCGGTGGCATCACCAGCACCGTTGACCGAAGAGCAGCAAGGCTGGCTCGATCAGGCGAGCCGGGAGGATGTGAACGGCTGGGTACATGTGAAGGTGCAGGGCGCGCCGTTTGCCCGGGGCTTTCAACACGGCTACCTGACCGCGGCCGAATATGCCGAGTGCATCCGGGTCTATTCCGCGATGACGCTGCAGACGATGGGAATGGACTATTCCTTCTTCGTCGAGAAG
>JAWKPF010000044.1 GCA_041390825.1 Thermomicrobiales bacterium | reverse complement strand
GCGCAGACTGCTTCGCCTCGCGGTTGCGCTCGACGACTATTGGCAGATCCGTGGTCAGTATGACGAGGCCAATCGCTGGATTCGTCATGCCCTCGAACACGATCCGGATGCTCCAGCAGACATCAGGGTGAAAGGGCTGGCCGCGCTGGGTCAGCTTGCTTATTTCCAGGGCAACTACGAGGAAGCGCGCTCGTACTGGGAGGAAGAACTGACGCTTGCCCATGATGCCGGTCTGGACCACGTGGTTGCGGACAAGCTGGCCAGACTCGGCGCGCTGGCATTTCGCATGAACGATCTCGATCGCGGCGCCCCGCTCCTGATCGAGGCGCTCGCACGTTTCCAGCACCTCCGGCCTGACGGGACGCCCACCCTGAAGATGATCGGCCGCATCCACGCGCTCCTGGGAGACGCTGCGATCATGCAAGGCGAACTCGATCTCGCCGCGGCGTACTTCGAGCAGGCGATCGCGCATATGCGAGCGGCAGACGACTCCTGGATGCTCGTCGACGCCCTCGGCGGAATGGGTGTCGTCGAGGTCATGCGCGGCGATCCGGTCAGCGCCGGGGAGCGCTACCTGGAGGCGCTCGAGATCGGCCCGAGCGACCGCCATCTGCAACACAGCACCAGCGTGCTGAACGGGCTCACCGCCGTGGCCGTTGATCTGGGACAACCCGAACGCGCGGCTCGCCTGCTGGGAGCGGCCGAGGCACTGCGGGAACGCATTGGCGCGGTCGTCTATCCGCGTGACCGAGCGATGTTCGACGAGCGCCAGATCGCATTGCAATCCCTGCTCGACGACGAAACACTCGCGACTCTTCGAGAAGACGGTGGTCGCTTGCTGCCTGAGCAAATCGTGGCCGAAACACGCGCAATGCTGGAGACGCACGCACGCGCGGACGCGCTTCAGCTCGCGCCTGCTTCGGGACCGTTCCGGCTCACCGCGCGTGAGCTCGACGTGCTCCGGCTCCTGGCCGAACAACGCTCCGATCACGAGATCGCGGAGATGCTCTTCATCAGCCGGAGAACAGTCACCACGCACACATCGAGCATCTTTACCAAGCTCGGTGTCTCCAACCGGCACGAGGCGGCAGCCCTGGCGGTGCGCCGTGGGCTTGCGTAGCGCCTCAGTCGAGCGCTCGGCAGAGAAATACGTATCGATCTCAGTACCCGGTGCGATGTTTGGTCGTGATGGATCGCGAACAATCACCGTAGGCCCGCGTGCGCTCCCCAGGGGTTACCCAGGTACCGCGCACCGGCGCCGAGGAGGTGTTGCATGCGACGAACCATGGCCAACTCGCTCTTGTTCTCGTTCTTGACCGGCGCCACGCTTTGGACCCTGGTGCAATCTGCCGACTTGCGCAGCCCGCAGCCGATCGACGCGGGTTCCCCGCTCGCGGTGTCGAAAGTGCGCGCCTACTACCTTGCGGTACAGAGCTACGTCGAAACCGGCGACATGTCCGGCATCCGCGCGGTCGTCCACCCGAGCTTGCTCGCTGGTGCGCCGTCCGACGCCGGCGAGCATGATCTTCTGCTCTATCTGCGTGGGCTTCGGACGGCGTTCCCCGCGCTGCGATTCGCGGTCGAAGAACTGACTGCCAGCAACGAAATCGTTGTCGCCCGGATCTCACTCGACTACGGAACGGTTCCGGAGTCTCCCTTTGCCCCATTGACGCTTGCGCCAGCGCGGCAGCAGATCGATACCTTCCGCGTTGTCGATGGAAGCATTACGGAGTGGAGCTCCACGGGCGCCGCCTCAGGACTCGTTGCATCTGACGGTGGGTCCGACTACATGCTCGAGATTCATGAGCCGCGCAGACTGGTCGTGGCGCGTATCTCGTTTGCGGCGGGGAGCACCGGGCATGTTGCCATCCAGGCCCCTGCTCTCCTGATTCCCGAACGAGGGAGCGTGCAGTTCCGGGACACCGGCCTGGCGGTCGTTTCGACGCTCGCCAATCCAGAGGAGCGCAACCCGTCACTGGACGGCACATTCACGGTAGGTATCGACGAATCGATCCGTATTCCCCGGGGACACATCGTATTGAGCGCGGCGACATCGGAAGCGGTCTCGCTCATAGCAGTCTTGTTCGTTCCGCTCGTGTTCACACCGCCCGACCATGAGGTTCATGCGCCGTACCCCCCTGCCGAGCAGCTTCTGGGCCACGGAACGAGTGGCCTCATCGGTCCCGGAATCTCGATCGAGCTGCTCGAACGGGCTGACACAGCGATAAAGGGGACTATTCAGCTCGTCGCCGGAGTTGCGCTGCTGGAGCCTGGCGGCGGGATCGTCATACAGGAGAACCTGGAATCCGTCGTCGTTCTGCCACGACGGGGTTCGGTCGCAGAAACGTGGAACGCCGCCGCTCACCATCAGGGATTGCTCAATGTAGGCAAGGTGGTGGCATCGGCCTGGATCGTTGGAGTGCAGGGCGTGATGCTCGAGTGCGTTTTTGGCGAAATCAATCCACATGGCGTCGATCCGTCCTCTCCCATGCGACTCACATGCTGACTGCTAAGCTTCCCGCATGAACACGATCGACACCTTTGGTACCGACTACCTGCGCATCGCCTTCGGCATCGAGCGGCACTTTCCCGGATTCATCGACGCCTACGTCGGCCCAGACGAGCTCAAAGCCGCTGCCGAGATGGAGCCGATGCCGTCGCTCGCAGCGCTTCACCAACAGGTCCGTGCGTTGCACGAGCAACTCCCGTCGCAGGGCTATCCCGCCAATCGGCAGCAGTACCTCGACAAGCAACTCACCGCCATCGATATGGTCGTGCGCACGTTGCAAGGCGACGTTGTGCCGTATCGCGACGAAGTTGCCGCCTGCTTCGATATCGACATCGCGATGGAGCCAGAATCCACCTTTGCCGCGGCAATTGCCGAGCTGGAAGAGATCGTTCCAGGCCGTGGACCGCTGCTGGAACGAACGAACGCGTGGCGCGATCAGTACATCGTTGACAACGCCACGGCGCGCGCCGGGTTCGACCTGATTCTCAACGAAACCAGGAATCGCACGCTCGATATCGTCGATCTCCCGGCCGGCGAGGAGATCGAGCTCGCCTTTGTCGTCGACAAGCCCTGGTCGGGATACAACTGGTATCTCGGGAACGCCAAATCGCTGGTGGAAATCAATGTCGATCTTCCGCTGCGTGCCAATGCCATGACCGACCTCACCGCTCACGAAGGCTATCCCGGCCACCACACCGAGCATTCCCTCAAGGACCGCAATCTCTATCAGGCGCGTGGTTACGCTGAGCACGCCATTCATCTCATCAACACCCCGGAGTGCGTCATCAGCGAAGGCATCGCAACCGTCGCCGAGGAACAGATTTTCCCGGGCGATGAGGGCATCGTCTTCAAATCCGAGGTGCTCTATCCCGCCATGGGTGTGCAGGGTGACCCGGAACGTGAGGAACGGATCGAGACGCTCTTCGGCAAGCTGCGCGCGGTGGCCGGCAATGCCGCCATCTTGCGTCACGAGCAGGGCGCGACCGAGTCGGAAGTCATCGACTACCTGATGCGCTGGGAACTGACGCCGAAAGAACGCGCCGAGCGCCGGTTTCGCTTCATCGACGATCCCCTTTGGCGTCCATACATCTTCACCTACTTCGCCGGACGTGACCTTGTGCGCGACTACCTAGGCAACGGCCCACGTTCCCAGCGCATCGAGCGCTTCCGCTACGCCCTGACCGAGCAGATCACGCCGTCCTGGTTGCGCGCGCATCGGGATACCGCCATTGGGGCATAGCCGGGGCGGAGCAGCCGTCTTTGAGGTGAATGTCTTACACTCCGCCGCGACGTCGTGTCGCGCCGGATTCAGTCACCTCGGTGTCCAACCGGATCGAGCGAACCGTCCCGTTGGTCGTCGATCGATTTCGTGCTGGTGGCGATTCTGGTGATCCGAATCCGTCTGCTCCTCGTTGCCATGCTCATGCTCGCCGCATTTGTGCCGGCGATGCCTGTTTCGCTCACTCATGCCCAGGATGAGGAGTGGCAAGAAGACACCGGCGAGGCCTCTGAGGAAGAGCTTTACCACGAGGAAGAGCCCACCTACGACGATGCGGCCCCGCAGGACGATGGCTCCACGGAAGAACCAGCCGTGGACGATCTCTCCTGGTTGCCCAATACCCCATACGAACCGCTCGACTTCTCACCCTTCGAAGAAGGATTGGCCAAGATTTCTCCCGAGCGCATGCTCGAGCTCCAGGCCATGATCGTCGAGGCAGACGTGCAGCAACTGCAGGGGCTTCTGGAAGCGCGCAAGCTGACCTCTCAGGAACTCGTGCTCTTCTATGTCGACCGCATCCGCACCTACGATGCCGGGCAGCTCAATTCCGTCTCCCAACTCAACCCGGACGCGCTTTACCTGGCCCATCTTGCCGATGTGCAGCGCGCCAACGGGGAGGTGAAGGGTATCTTGCAGGGCATTCCGGTCTTGCTCAAAGAGAACATCGCCACCGGCGACTCGATGGCCACCACCGCCGGCGCGATCGCGCTGGCCGACAGTCTGGCCGTTCACGATGCCTACCTGGTGCAACAGTTGCGGGACGCCGGCGCGGTCATTCTCGGCAAGACGAACATGACCGAGTGGGCCAACTGGATGCACATGTCGATCGCCAATGGCTATAGCGCCTACGGCGGCCAGACCGACACTCCCTTCGGCGGCGATCCCAGCGGTTCGAGTACAGGCAATGCGGTGGCGGTCACATCGAACTTCGCGCCCCTGGCGATTGGCACCGAAACCATCGGCTCCATCGTCTCTCCGTCGGCCTATGCCTCCATCGTCGGTATGCACCCGACCGTGGGCCTGGTGAGTGCAGACAACATCATTCCCCTCTCGCCCGTCTGGGATTCTGCCGGGCCGATGGGCAAGACCGTCTCCGATGTCGCTATGACCATGACCGTCTTCGCCAGCAACCTCGACGAAGCCGATGCACGCTCTTCCGCGGCATCGCCGGTCGCCGGTATCGATTTCATCGCAGCGCTCGATCCCAACGCTCTGCAGGGCGCGCGAATCGGTCTGGTCGGACCCGACCCATCCATGAGTGACGAAGAGGTGATTGCCGGGTTCAGCACCAATGGCGTGCTCGATGCGCTCGAAGCCGCAGGCGCGGAAGTCGTGGTCGTGCAACAGTCAGGCATCGAGGAGCCAGATTGGTGGCAAATCATCACGTGCGGTTTGCGCGATGGTGTCAACGCCTACTTGTCCGAAAACCAGCTGCAAGACCCGGCAACGCTCGCGGACATCATCGCGATCAACAGAAGCAACCCCGAGATATTCATGCCGCTCGGTCAATCCCGGCTGGAAGAAGCGGAAGCCTGCACACTCACGGCAGCGGAAGAGGCGGAGATGGCCGCCGCGGCCACGGAAGTTGCTCAGACGTATATCGATGACCTGCTGGTCTCGAACGATGTCGATGCGCTTGTCTCGCTCGACGATTCGTGGTCGCTCTACTACGGTCTGGCGGGCTACCCCGCCATCACGGTGCCACGGGGTTTGATTGGCGATTGGCGCGGGGGCCTCACGTTCATCGGCGCGAGTTGCACCGATGCGCGGTTGGTCGGCTATGCCTACGCCTTTGAGACCACCGGGCCGTACCGGGTTGTGCCAAATCTGGAGGCAACCCCGGAGGAGGCGACTCCAGAAGGCGAAGCCTGAACCGCCGCAACGCGATGCGGTACCCTTTGAGGTCGGTTCGGTCAACCAACAGGAGGTGAGGGAGCACTATGGCTGAAGAGCAAAAGGACGAAACGGTCGAAGTCGTCGAAACCGTCACGGAAGTTGTCGAGGCGCCGGCTGACACCTATTCCAAAGAAGAGCTTGCCACGCTGACCAAGGCGCTTGGCGCAGTGGTGCTCGGCGCTGGCATGAGTGAAAAGAGCGGCGCTTTTGGGCTCATGCGCGAGATCATGGCCGCAATGCGCGCCTCGGCGATCTTCGTCGGCGATTCCAGCAATCCTCTCCTGAAACAGATTGTGACCGACACCGATCCGTCCGACATCGATCAAGCGGAAAGCGAAGCCAAGAGCACACCGGAATCCGCGCAGAAGGCAGTCGAGGACGGAATCGCCGCCGCGAAATCGTCGCACGAGCTCATTCTCGCGAAGGGCAACGCCGACGATGCCGATGCCTGGGCGCAGTTGCTGCTCACCGCCGCCAATGCCGCCGTGAAGGCAACCAAGACCGGTGGCTTCCTCGGGTTCGGTGGAGAGAAGATCACGACGTCTGAAGCCGCATATATGCAGCAACTGGCCGATACCCTCGGCTACAAGAAAGAAACTGCCTGATCTGGGTCGAGCCGGTCCACGGACCAGCCCTCGCACCACATCGTCGAAATCTTCGTGTAATCGCCGGCGCCCAGGCCGGCGATTGTTCATTCCCGCTCGGAACTTTCCTCGATTGCCGAAAAGCCCAACATGGAATCATGTGGAGTCCGGGAAACTGCAATGGGGTTTAGCCCAGCGTCTCACCGGTGGGTCCTGGACGAGCCGGGCAATCCGTCAAAACGCTTCGAACGGCAACCGGAACGACTCAGTCCATCGCCCCCGACGGTCGCTCACACGACATGCGGCCGATACTGCGGCTGATCTGGCTGAGGTCCCATCTGGCTCAGCAACTCGTCTGCTTCGGCTCGTGGCAGGCCGCGAATCCGCAGGCGCCCATCGTAAATCGGCCACCCGGTTCCGATGATCCCTTTCCCCGTCCCATCGACCTTCCCGGATGCTGCCACGTATGCCACCAGCGTGGCTCCGCCCGGTTTGCGGAATGGCAAGGTCATCTGCTTGATGCCGCGCCATTGCAACCGATCGACGGGACAGACGATGGTACGCCGGTTGATATTTCGTTCCCGCACGATCATCTCACGGTCGGAATCGATCAGCCATGCCGCGTCCTCGAACTGCCTGCGGCCATAGAGATATCCCGGAATCGCCAGCAGCGCCAGTCCCAGGAACGTGAGATGCTCGAACCGAACGTCAGGCGAGAGATAGTCGACCGCCAGGAGAGCCGCCGTCAGGCCGAGAATGCGGTACGGCCAGAACATCGTGTACGTCCGCTTGTACGTTGGCGGCACACGCTGGAATTGCTGAATCTCACGGGCAAGATTCTCGAAGAACGCTCCGCCGAACAATCTCTCCAGCGTCGCCAATGCCTCGTCGCGTGGCAACGACGGGAGCAGCATCTTTCGCTCGAGCGTCTTCTGTTGCGAACCGGCCAGCTCCATGCGTATCGACCCGGTGTTGCGCCACTCCTGAATCGGGGTTTCCACGAACGTGATCGCTTGCACCCGTGGCAGCAGCACCGCGCGCCAGCGCCGGGTCACCAAACCATGCTCGATCAACGCCAGATGCCCTGCCCGTTCGAGCCGGAACCGACTGAACGTGGTGACAAAAGTGACGATCGACAAGAGCCAGAACACCAGCAGCAACAGCAGGGTGAAGTCGACCAGGTCGGCAAGCGCATGCTTCTGTTCGATCGTGTTTACGAACCAGTGAATCAGGTCGTTGCGCCATTCCTTGAGAAACGATTTGCTGAACAGGTGGAACGCGGCGATAGCCCCCACGAAACTCAGCCTGATCTCGAAACTGGTGATCCCTGCCGCAATGAGCTGTCCGGTGGTGATGCTGGCAAGCTGCACCTGCTCGCGCTCCTGCCCGAGTTCGGCGAATCCGTCCGCCAGAATTGTGTGCGTCGCCCCCAGCATGATGCGCTGAATCTGAATCGCTTCTGATGTGGGAATTGCCGCCAACCGGATACTCGCCACCGACCGGTCCGGCGCGCCAGAAACGAACTCCACCGAGCGGAGATCGAGGATCCGGTCGAGCCAACTCGAAGAAAGCTCGAGCGATTGCACCCGCGCCATGGGCAAGCGGCGTTCCCATTTCCAGAAGATGCCGCCCCGAATCCAGATATCCTCGCTATCGACTCCATACGTGGTGGTGCGCCACTGGAGCGTTCGCACCGCAATCCACATCACTGCCACTAGGCCGATGATGATCGTGAGTTCCAGGTGATACCGGTTGCTGCGCAGTTGATCGATGATCGGCCCGGCGCCTTGCATCTCGTAATCGATGACGTCCTGAAGCACCGTATCTCGCAGGAAAGACGGCAGCTCCTCGCCGTACTCGTAGAACAGCCCGAATCCGATCACCAGGATCAACGCGATCACGCCAGGCAGGAGCGTGAACAGCGTTGCCAGACCAATCGTGAGTTGGCAGTGTTTTCCAGTAGGTGCTGGCGGACGGTCTGCGACGGACGGTCGATGATCCGGATCGATCGGCGCATCCGAGTCATCGGAGCCACTCTCGGTTCGATGCAGCGCAAACGGCCGCAACCTGGATGTCATCGGTGCATGAGGGGAACGAGCGGCTGATTCAGCCGCACCCGTTCGAGGATCGTTGCGGCATCTTCCGGACCGAGGAGCATGGTGCCTCCCCCTGCGGATGATTGCAGAACGAGCTCGGTCAGGTTCAAGCCCGCCATGGCGGGCGTGGTGACGACATCCACTTGCTGCACCCGGTCGAAAGGCGCGAACACGCGGGTCGAAAGAGGATGCCCCGTTCCACCATTAGCTCACGCTCCCCGATTGCCACCAGCCATCGGACAGCCCCAGAGCAGATGCGCAAGCAAGAGAGCAGGAGAGCGATCGCGAAGTCCGGCGAACCGGATCGGAATCAGCGGCGAACCAGAAGGCTTAGGCATCGCCGCGATGATGAATGGCAAAGTCCAGAACAGTCACGCAACAGCCCATGACGCGGAAGAACCAACGCCGCAGGCGTTTCTGTCGCAGCAGAATCCAGTCGCCGTCAGGGAAGCGCTCCCGGAGCCGTGCGCTGTTGGCAGCGAAGCGCTCATCCGTTCATCCTGACCATTCTCGTCTCTTCAGGCCACCGTCACTCCGCGCCATCGTCATTCCGCCCCTTCGTCATTCCGAGCTTGCCGAGGAATCTCACTCCCTTCGTCGTTCCGAGCCATCGTCATTCCGAGCTTGTCGAGAATCTCTTGTTCCCTTCGTCATTCCGAGCCATCGTCATTCCGAGCTTGCCGAGGAATCTCTCGTTCCCCGCAGCCCGGTCCCGGACCACAACCCCGCCCGATCGAGCAGACGCCGCCGTGCCCCGTCCATTCTCGTCATTCGCGCCTTCGTCATTCCGAGCTTGCCGAGGAATCTCTCATTCCCCGCAACCCGTTCCCCGGACCACAACCCGCCCGGTCTTGCGTTCCGCTCGTTCATCATTCCTAGTCCAGCAACGCATGCGCCGGAATCGTCAGGAGCAGGATGAAATCATCGATTCCACCAGCAGATCGCGAGCACACCCGCCGCCTGCTCCAGCGTCGGCGTGCGCCCCAGCTTGTCCAGCTCCTCATCACGCACCGCGCGTACCGCTCGATCGTAATCGGCTCGCCATCGTCGGTCGTGCTGTTGAATGCTGGCGAATCCATTGCCAAATCTGCGCGCGCGAGATCTCCGCCATCGCCGCGTCCTCCATCAGATTGTTGATCGCCGCCGCGCGGGTTTGCCGCAACCCTGATCGATATTACTGCATGCCAACACTGACATTCATGCGCAGCCCATCGTCCGTGATCGACGACCCTGGGATCTTCGTATCCACCAATTCTGCCATGATTAAACAGCGACATCCTCGCGCAGTTGCTGTATGGTTGGTTCTCACCCGGTTTTGGCGTCGAACACTTCGTTGGCGGTCGGCACCAGATCGGGATGCGCCAGCCACGTGCCGTCGTACCCCGCATTTTGCCCAGCGTTCCTTGTCTTCCACTTCTTCGCCAGCGCCACCCGGTTGAGCTTCCGGATCGCGCCGGCTGGGAATAGACGCTGCCATTCCATGATCGCGTGCGCTCCGCGCTTGTGGCAGGTGCGCACGAGCAGTTCGGTATAGGCGCGCATGAACGGCACCGCCATCGTCACCTGCACTGCCCGGTCAGGCAGCACGTGATCCGGACTGGTGCGAAAGGTCTTGATCAGGCTGAAGATGTAGTCCCAACGACCGGCATTCAGACCGGCGGAGTGATCGCGCAACTCATACAGAATGTCTTCCATCTGAAACTGAAGCCCATGATCGTTTCGATCAGCACCGTCGCGCGTACCAGCGAACCCTGCGGCACCGGGCGCATTTTGCGCCGCCACGAAAACATCGTTCCAGAGCCGGGCTTCCAGATAGCTCGTCTCAGGCTTCGGCAAGTAGTGAACGGCCCTTCGCCGCGATCGAGCCGCTCCCGCGCGTTGGCGAAAAACGAGAGCCCGAAATCGAACAGGCTGGCCGGACATCGGCTCACCGTCAACCGTCACATGCCGTTCGTCCAAATACCACCAGGAGCCGGATCACCAGCGTGGCGGTTTCATCGTTGAAGCGCGTACTTGCGGTAGCGTCGGGTTCTCGAACGAGATCGTCCCGCGCACCGCATCATGATGTTGCGCTGACCGTCGATCACATTCCACCAGTTGGGGGAAAGTGAATCCTCCAGATCGACCATGAAAACCTTTGCGCCCGGAAGTTGGGTGCATTGATCATCATCTTGCGGTCGGTGGGACCGGTGATCTCCTGAACAGCGGTCGTTCAGCGCCGGGCAGTAGCGCCACCTGCCAGGAACCTCGTACTACTGGATCGGGATTTTTGCAGTGCCGCGTAGTCTCCCGCCACCAATGCGGGCGCCCGCGCTGGAATATCAGCCCCAGCACCCAGCTCCTTCCGCCGCCATTGAACCGCCGCTGAAGCGCCGCGACGAAGCTCAGCGCTTCGGGACGCAGGACATCCGGTGCTTGAGATCGCCGGGCGCAGGCCCCAAAATCTCGACGCCTTCGACATGCATCGGTCGTGCTCTTTCGCTTGCCAGAACATCCGCCTAATACCACAGATCATCGCATAGCCTGTCCGGCACTGCGCTATGATGCCGCCATCCCTCGAGCGATACGTCGACCGTTCCATCGAACTGGAAGAGCCGCCTGCGAAATGGTCACCAGCAGGTAACCGGGCAAGTCCGGGAGGACGCCCAAGTCGGGCGTTTCGAGCGCCTACCGGTCAAGGCCGACCCTGCCATCGCCGTAGTCAGCGCGTTCTGTCTCGTGCTGCTCCTCGCCCGCAGGTTGCCATCACCTCACCGCTCGAATCGTCACAGGCAATCTGGATCGCGGACATGCGTCTTCTGGGCCATTCTGGTGGCCGACACCGCCCTATCGGTTGTCCTGACGAACGATTCACGCGTGGATATCAACGTTGCCGCCCTGGCGCTGCTCATGACCGGCCCGCTGGTGCTCTTTCAGGTTTGAGACGACCAGATCTGGTCCGCCTGGCGTTGATCGTCGTCGCGGCATTCCGTGCGGTCAACAGCATCGGTTCTTCTTCCGTCTGCGCTCGCTCTTCTATATCGGCAGCGCGGTCTTCCTCATCGTGCTGGCCTTTGGCGTCTCCGCTGACGGCTACCGAACGGCAATATCCGCAATCGAATATTCGATCGCTGAGCGACGGGCTCTGGTTGGGCGGTTTCGGCCGCTCTCCACCGTCGGATACGGCGACAAATTCCCGAAGTCTCAATCCCGGCCGCGTCCTTTCATCGCCACCGGGTTGATGTTCATCGGCGTCGCCCTGTTGATATCGCGGCTGCAACGCTGGCGAGCTCGTTCACTGACGAAATCGGACGAGAATACTGCCGAGCAGTTTCAGAGCATTCACGTTCGGCTCGACCGTATCGAGCGCAATCAACGGGCCGGGATGCCCGTCGCGGCGTGTTCGTCCGCCAGTGCGTCCCGGCGTGGCACGCCACCGCCAACCATCGGCGGGGCGCAATCGGTTCCCCAGGGAGTAACGCGCACGTGATCGAAGCGGTCATTTTCGACATGGATGGGTTGTTGATCGATTCGAACCCACTCTGGCGCATCGCCGAAACGCGCGCCATAGACGCCATCGGCGTGCCCATGTGGTGGAAGAAGACGGTTTCCTCACCATGGGGCTGCGCACCGATGAGGTCGTCGAGGGTTCTGGTATGCCCGCCATCCGTGGAGCGAACCCATCAAACGCGAAGTCGAAGGCGTATGGTAGCAATGTCATCGCCCTGATCGAAGAGCGGGGGCGCAGCCCTTCCCGGCGCGGTCGAGGCCGTGCGCGCCGCGCGTAGCACCCGGATACGCGGTCGGACTTACCTCCTCCTCGGCGATGGAGATCATCGAGGCTGTGCTCGAAAAAACTGGCCTGCGCGGCGACTTCGCCGTGTTGCAATCCGCCGAGCACGAACCCTATGCAAGCCACCCCGCGGTGTATATATCCGAATGCGCGCGCCGCGCCAGCGTCTGCGCCTGCCAACTGCCTGGCCCTGGAAGACTCGCCGCAGGTGTCCTCGCCGCCAAAGCCGCCAAGATGACCTGTATCGCCATCCCGCCTCCACTGAACTCCGCGGCTGACCACCGCTGGCTTATTGCATCGCCGACCTGCAACTCGACTCGATCGAGCTGTTCACCCGGAGACGATCACCGCTCTCGACAACCATTGATCAAGGGAAGATCCGCCACCCAGCGTAGCCGCAGCCCTCTGTGGCTGCCCCGTCAACCGGCCCTTTCCGCGTAGCCGCAGCCCTCTGTGGCTGCCCCATCAACCTGACCATCCCGCGTAGCCGCAGCCCTCCGTGGCTGCCCCGTCAACCTGACCATCCCGCGTAGCCGCAGCCCTCCGTGGCTGCCCGGTCATCTTGCCTGCCAAATCGGCTCACCTCGGACACCCGGCCACCGCTCGGTATCGCGCTACTCAAACGGAAGCAACCGGTAATCTCGCGCCCGCGGAGAGCGTCTCCAACGCCCGGAACCCTTCCGCATACGCGCACCTTCCGCAGCCACGAAACGCGGTCTGCACTTCCACTCATTTGGGCAATGCTTCGGCCCTCCGAAAACATCGCTGATCCAGGCATTCTGGCTCTTGTGGCAGGCCAGCATCTGCTGCTTGATCGAGAACGTCTCGTAACGTCCACATAGACCTCTGGCACGAAGTTGACCAGCCATGGTGTGTCGGCAGAAAGTGGGTGGGAATCTTCTTGAGATAGGCGGAAGCCAAAATGACGATCAACAGGACGCCGGTCATGATGCACGCGCATCGCGGGCAGCCATCGCTCAACGAATGATCGGGGTGATAGTCGTCGGTCCAATGACCGAGCGGCACATCCGGTGCGCGTACCGAATGACTTCGATCATGCTCGGCGACGGGTGGACTCGTCGACTGAAGGCTCACGTCGTGATAGTCCATCCAGACCAGCTCCGCGCTGATCATCGCAGTAAGATCGAGCGCTTCCTGCTTGCGGATGGCCGCGATCTCCTTCCATCGAGTGCGTCGCAGAGCCGATATCCCCGTTGGTGACCACGGCCATCACCACTAGTCTCCCCGCGCGGCAGTTCGCCAGCGTGCCGCCACAGTAGAACTCGAGATCGTCGGGAGCGACCCCGATCGCCGGCACGCGCAACGGTTGTCGACTCATGAGGGTGCTCCTTCTGGTGTCAGCAACGGGTTGGCAGACAGGATCTGTTCTCCGGCGGCGTGGAATTGGTAGCGCCGCACGCCGCCGAGTTGGTTGAGCATCAGAGTTGCGGCTCCCAGCGCGCCCGAGTTTGCCAGCAGGCTGCTCGTCACGATGCGCGCGCTGCCAAACGGTTGTTCCAACGATTCCGCCTGTGCGCGAGTTCGGGCGGCCTCCATGTACACCGTCGATTGGGTGGCGCGTCCTCCGATCACGATCAATGCGGGGAAAGGAGGGTCAGAGCAGGATGCTTAATCACCGTCCCATACGCCTCGCCCTCGATGAGGATTCGTACGCCATCGCCCGAGTCCTGCGCGCGTTCGTGATCAGGTCGGACATCGAACCGATCTCCAGGTCGAAGTATCGTGTGTCCCTTACGCCAGCATAGCGCTCGTCGAGGCATACATTTCCACGCAGCCGCGCCGCCCGCAACCGCAGACCGGCCCATCGAGATCGAGCGTGATGTGACCACCTCGCCACGCAGGTGGCCGGTCCGATATAGGGCCGCCCATCGATCATGAGCGCCGCCCCAACCCCGAATCGGCCAGCACGTAGACGAAATCGTCGACACCCCGCGCGTTGCCATATTGCCGTTCAGCGGCAGCCGAGGCGCGGACCGTGTCGTCGATGACCAACGATCCCGAGGAGCGCTCAGGCGAGCTCCCCGCGAACGTCGAAATTGGCCCACTCCGGCGACCACGAAGGCGTCTCCGGACCGGCGCTGATGACCCCGGAAACCGGGTCGATGATCGCGCGCGCAGCGCCAACCCCAGCACATCCGATCGCGTCACATCCGCTGTCCTCGATAGCCCGATCGATCAAATCGGCCAACCGTTCGATGATTTGCGCCCGGGTTCCGGAAGCGATCCGGTGAGCATGCCTGCATGGAACCAACCTGGTCCGCTCAAGCTCGTCGACGCCTCTTGCGCGGACCGCCAACGTCCAGACCACACAAAGTGCGTATCTTCCGCCAATGCCAGCAGCTCGGTTGGACGACCCTCGACCAATGGCAACCGCGGTTCGACCGTCACGATGCTGCGCGCGATGAGCGGTGCGGTGAGGCGGCTGACCTGGCTCGCGCTCGTGTGCAACAGGCTGCCGTTTCGTTGCGTGATGACGCCATGGTCGCGGATGATGCGCAGAACCTCGAGCTGGCGCGGTATCGGCCAACATCGATCCGATGGGCTGAGTTCGACCGGACTTGCCGTGACCACCACGACTCCTGGGCCAGGTGGGCTTGCTGCTTCGTTGCTCCCGTTGGTTGCCGAATCTCCTTTTTTACCGCGTTTTGCTATGATGCAAGTAACTCGACTCTAGTTCGCTCCATCCACGCCCGGGTCCAGCGTTCGCGGAGTCATTTGCGCGAGGAGATCGATCGTAGGAACAGCGGAAAGGACGGGAACATCACCAGAACGTTGTCATGTCGTAGGTGTTCGACGTTCAGCGCAAAGGAGCGAATCACAGTGGAAAAAGCACGCGAACTCGAACTGAATGAGCTCCGCCAGGCGATTCTCGCGGAACCATGACCCGGCGCGAAGCCGCTCAAGCGCGCTGCGGCGCTGGGACTCTCCTTTCCGGAGCGGTCGCGCTCCTCTCTGAGACGTCGGTCTCGGGCGTGACGCCCAGACGGCGCCCAGCGGCACGCTCGTTATCGCTAATGCCGAACCCCCGACCTCGGCGCAGTGGGACTCCTACACGGTCTTTGGACTGGTCGATGCCCAGGTGGCTTCCCTGGTCCACGACTCGTTGCTTGGCTATGACAGCGCCGATGGCACGATCGTCGGGCACCTCGCCACGGCCTGGGAAATGACCGACCCGACCACCATGAGGCTCACCCTGCGCGAGGGTGTCACCTTCCACGACGGCTCGCCGGTAACCGCCGAGGATGTCAAAGCCACCCTCGACCGCGCCGGCAACCCCGATGCGGGTATGGCCTGGCACGGACTGATCTTTACGGTCATGTCGGTCAGCATCGTGGACGCCACCACGGTCGAGGTCGTCACCGCGGAAGTCTTCGGCCCGCTCGAGAAATCGCTCACGGTCGCGCCGATCTTCCCGAGCGCGGACATCGCCGATCCCACCTCTTCACCCAGCGTGCCATCGGCGCCGGTCCCTACAAATGGATCGGCTACAGTGAGAACCGAGTCACTCCGAAGCCAACACCGACTACTGGGCTGGCGCGCCTGGTATCCAGACCGTCGTCTTCGACTACATCCAGGACGCCAACGCGCGCGTCGGCGCCTGCTGACCGGCCAGGCCGACGTCCGTCACTCGTTGCTCGTCCGAGCAGCTCGACCAGGTGAGATGACGACAATTACTTCGTCATCGACGTCCCGCCCCTGACCCAGATCGTCTGCATCTACCAGAATCAGGGCAATCTCGCCGCAGGAAATCCATGGAGCACTCGCCTTCGCTGTGGACCGCCAGGCGATTGTCGATGGGATTCTGCTGGGCGTCGGCAAGGTTCCCTATTCGTCGATTGCCACCAACTCCCCTGGATACGAGGAGCAGCCTGAGCGCTTCGACTTCGATCCGGACAAGGCCAAGGAGCTCCTGGCAAGCACTTAAAGGACTTCACCCTGACGATGGCCACCACGACCCTGGTGCCGCATCAGAGAAGTCGTTCAGGCGATCGCTCAGTTCCTCCAGGATGTCGGCACATCAACGTCGATATCACCACCCTGGAAGTCGGCGCATACCGCACCGCTACTGCATGATACGACCTCGCTCAACACGTTGGCCAGCTTCAACTACGATCCCGATTTCGTCCTCGGGTTCTATGCTGGGCCGACGGCGGAGGCCGTCTTCACCTGGATGATCCGGCCATTCCGCCAATGATCGAGGCCAGCGCACCTCCACCGGTGACGAGCGCCTGGCCAAGATCAATGACCTCGCTGGTTACCTCTGGGACATTCAGCCGTCGCTCTACCTCTCGGACGAGCTGTGGCCGTTCATCGTTTCCAGCAAGGTGCAAAATTACAATCGCGTTCCGCTGGTGGGCGAACCGCTCCTGCGCTTCGCGACCAAGTCGGAGTAGCATCGCGTTTGCCGATCGAATCCGTGAGCTGTCAGGCCGCCCACAGGGTTCCGGCAGCATGATCGTGTTATGTGGCGCGCATGCGCGCGCTGACGAACCAGGATCGTCATGCGGAAAGTCATTCTTCGACGCCTGGCTCAGAACGTCATTCTGGTCGTCGTCATCGTGCTCGTTGTCTTCGTGCTCATGCGGTTGACCGCTGGCGACCAGCGCATGAAAGCCGGTCTTTGCCAGCGGCGAGATCCTGCAAAGGCTACACCGGGAACAGTTCGGCACCGATCGGCCCTTGACGACCCAGTTGTGGGCGTTCGTGTCGGTATCCCGCGCGGCGACTTCGGCACCTCGTTTCGCTACCAGCGGCCGATTGTTCGAGTTGATCTGGCAACGTGTGCCAGAAACCGCGTTGCCGCGCTGACCTCGCCCAGCCCTCGCGCTGATCGTGGCAATCACGCTCGGTGTGGCTGGCGCCCGTCATCCCGGTAGCGCCATCGACCGGTTCGGTATCGCTGTCGGCACGCTCGTCGGTCGACTTTGTTGCTACAGGTCGCGCTGATGCTCGTGCTCGTCTTTTCTGTCCATTTCGGCTGGTTTCCCGCGGTGGGTTTCGACGGCTGGAAGAGCCTGAGCATCCGCAATCGCAGTGTTTCGCGTCTTTCCGGTAGTCTTCGCGTCTTGCGCGCCTCCGTCGATACATTCCATCGGGAGCATGTGCGCACCGCGCGCGCCTTCGGCATTTCGAACCGGCCGGGTCACGAATACCGCTTCATGGCGATGCCACCTTGATTTTGACCATTGGGATCGACCTGGGCTATCTGTTGGGTGGCACCATCGTGGCGGAGGTTGTTTTCAACTATCCGGGTGTCGGCCAATTGGCTATCGACTCCGTCAACGCGCATACGGCTTCACCATTTGATTCAGGCATCCACAATTCCGGCAGCTATGGTCTTTATGCGTAATCTTGGAATCGACTGCTCTACATGGTGCTCGATCCCAGAATCCGTATCGAGGCGTAACGCATGGGTTGGTTGGCGTTCAGGAGACATCGATAGCGCTCCCCTCATTCCGGAGAGCCGGGGCAAACGGTGGACGGAGAAATGGCGCTCGTTTCTTCCAGCGCGAGGAAGTCGCACCCTCTTGGCCGGTTTGGCTCCTCTTCTGCCTGATGGCCGGGCGCCTTTGGCCGCTCCGTTGATTACCGATCACGACCCCTCGCGCAACCACAGCATGCACCGCACCGGTTGCGCCCGCCGTTCTCAGGACCACGCTGATCGCGGCTCGACCAGAATTCCCGCTCAGACGGACGGTCTCGGCCGCGACATGCTCTCGCGCATCCTCTACGGCTTGCGCGTTTCGCTCGTGGCGTTCGCGGGACTCTGTCTTTCGATGGCGCTCGGTGTCACGCTCAGGTTGATCAGCGGGCTGTGACGGCAGAACCGACGCAATCCTGATGCGCGTGGTCGGAATCTCCAACGGCACCTACGTCGATATCGCTGATGGCGATCGTGGCCGCGATAAAGACCTCGATCCCATTCTGATCGTGCTGCTGGGATTGGCCGGCTGGGTCTACTTCAGCCGGATGGCGTGCGCGGTGTGGTCTTGCAGGAGATGCAGCGCGACTATGTCCGTTCCGCGCAGGTGCTCGGCGCAAGCCTCTGGCGTATCGGCATCCGCTATGTGCTTCCCAACGTGCTCCGGCGATCGCTATCATCGCGACGCTCCAGTGCGGATTGGGTGTCGACTCTCGGGCAGCGCCAGGCTTTCTCCGGACTCGGCGTTGTATCGCTGGGTGGCATGATGCTGGACAGTACACAATACATCGCCAGTGCCTGAGTACCCAGGTCATCACGTTGCCTGGTCTGGCCATCCTGTTGGTCACCCTGAGTCTCAACATCATGAGCGACGGCTTGCGCCAGTTGCTCGATCCGGTTACCGACAGCATGAGAGCGAAACGACGCAACCGCAGCTCATGGTTCGCAATCTCACCGATCATTTCCATACGCGCAACGGACGCTTCGTCGCGGTCGACGATGTCTCGTTCGAGGTCTATCCCGGCGAATGCCTTGGCATCGTGGGGAGAGTGGTAGCGGCAAGAGCGTCGCCGCGCTGTCGATCATGGGTCTGGTCGACCATCCGGGACAGATCGAGTCCGGGCGAATCGGAATTCGGCGGTGTCGACCTGCACGTTCCCTTTGGATTGACCGCGCATGCGCGGAGAGGAGTGGCATCAACAGGTTCTTGGACGTCTGCTGATCCGCTCTTCACCGTCGGCGCCCGGCTCCCACCGATATCGTTGCCATTTTCCTCGAGGTGTCGAAGTCAGATGCCGCAGCGCTCGCCATCAGCGAAACTGGTCGGCATCGGCGCCGGAATCGCGCATGAAGTCCTATCCCTGGGGTTGAGCGGAGGCCAGCATCAACGGGTCGCCGTACCATGGCGCTCCTCCTGATTTCGGCAGTCACAACGATAGAGCCAACCACCCGCCCTCGGCAATGTCGTCGGGCGCAGATCCGTCGATCTTCTGATCTCGCTCAAGAACGAGCTCAACATGCGCTGATCTTCATTCAGCTACGACGGATCATTCAAACCGTAGCCAACCGGGTGATGGTGATGTACGCCAGTAGCGCTGGTGGAGATCTGGCGACCGCGTCGGAAGTCTCTTCCGCGATCCCGTTCATCCCTACACGGCATTGCTGGCGTCGGCGCCTACGTTGCGCACCAACCGGGGGCTCCCGCTGCGGCGATCGAGGGACGGCTGCCCTCTCCGAAATCTGCCGCCGGATGCGTTTTCGCGCCACGTTGTCGCTACGTGCAGGGCGATTGCCTGACAGGGCAGCCACCCTTGTCCCCAATAGGCGATCGCGGGCGGCAGTTGCATGTATTCATCCGTTGACGGCTGGAGCTGCGGGAGGCGGGGGTTCGATGAGCGGGAGGCCGTTGTCGTCATCGAGAATCTGGTCAAAGGAATACCCGGTGCGAGGCGCTGCAGGAGGCGTCATGCTGGTCGCCCTCGACGATGAACCTCACCGTCGAACGGGGCGAGATCCTGGGAATCATGGGCGAAAGCGGGTGTGGCAGAGCACCCTGGCCAAAGGTGCTGCTTCGTCTCGAGGCACCCGCATCAGGACAGGTCACGGTCGATTCCGGACATCGTCCGCTTGAGCAAATCCCAGGCGCGTGACTACCCCGCAAGGCAGATGGTCTTCCAGGATCCCTATGCCGCGCTTGCGCCGCGCATGCGCATCGGCACGGCCCTCGAGGAGCCTTTGCGCATCCATCATCTGGGAGATGCAGGCGGCAACGCCGCAAACGGGTGGAGGAGCTGTTGGCGCTCGTCGGGCTCGACAAGAGTCTGGCCAACCGCTATCCCCATCAGCCGAGCGGCGGCCAGCGGTCAACATTGCGCGCGCATTGGCGCCGATCCGGAAGTGCTGGTGCTCGACGAACGTGTCCGCCTCGATGCTTCGATCCAGGCGCAAAGCGTTCACCCCTGCGCGACGCACCAGCGTCTGGCGTCACCCATTCGTTCATCTCGCATGACCTGCGCGTGGTGCGCTATCTCTGTGAGCTGAGTCGGGTCGCGTATCTGGGCGGAATTGTCGAAGACGGCCCATCGAAGAGGTCTTTTTCGTCGCCGATGCATCTCGCGCCATCGCTTGACTCGCTGCATTCGATTCCCGACCATCAGAACTGGAAACGACCACCACGCCGTCGGTTGAAAGGCGAAGTCCCGAATCCGATCGACCGCCATCCGGTGCGCGCATTCATCCGGCGCCGTGTCCGGATCATCGCGAAACCCATTTGCGCGCAAGAACGGCCACTCTTCGCTGCGTTCGGTCGGAGGCACGCGGTCATATCCGCCTGCCACTTTAAAAGAAACAGTTCCAGTTCTTCGAACGACAGTTGGCGCAGCAGGCGGTTGCGTCATGACTGGTGCACGTCTCTTTCCCCGAACGAGAAAGTATTGCGCTCATCTGCTCCGCGTCGACCGGCATGGGTTCGACTTGGCGCACGAGATGCTGCTCTGATCATCTGACGTCTCCGTATTCCCGAATCTAGACATTTCTCCCTGTGCGCCTGACGCCTGATCCCACGTTACGGATGCCTTGCGTCTCTACACCCTCGGCGAGCCGCTTGCGCTGGACGTGGTCGAATCGATTCTGACGAGATCTGCCGGAAGCTTTAATCTGGCGACGGGATTGCTGGCAATCGATGCGTCTGGCGACGGCGTCCTGACCGCCGGCCTGCAACCGTCAGTCGTTCTGGACAGTACTCGTGGTTTCCACCAGCCGCGCCTGATCCCGGCTTCGACCCCGACCTTGCCGGATATCTACCTCCGGTCCGGAGTCCTACACGCTCGCAAACTATCTGCAGCGGCGATCAAGTTCGCTGCCGTCGTCCGGGTACGCGCTCGATCTTGCACAGGCTCGGGCATCGCCGCAGGTCCTGAAATCCTCCGCCGGGGAATCGTCTGGACCGGGGTCGATCTTTCTGATCGAGCGATCGAAGCGGCCACGTTCAATGCGATGTTGAACGAGACTCAGGATCGCTTCACCGCCGTTTCCGGCAATCTCTACGCACCGGTAGACCAGAATCGCTTTGCGCTGATTGTGGCCAACCCGCCCTTCGTGCCGGTACCGGCATCGATCGATTTCCCGGTCTATGGCGACGGCGGAGAGGACGGACTCCTTGTGCTGCGGCCATTGCTTTCGGGTCTCCGCGAGCATCTCATGCCGTCCGGCCGCGCAATCGTCTACGCCGAAGGCTTGGGCGACGATCGCGGACCGGTGGTGCTGGATCTCCTTGAATCGGTCTCCCAGTCTGGCTTGACGATCGGTATCACCCTCATCTCGACCATCACTGCCGAGCATGCGCTCTTCACCATCGGCCGCATGCTGTCGGCGCAAACCCCGTCGCGCCTGGATGAACTCGGAGCGTGGCGCGAGCTGTTTGCCCGTCTCGGGACGACGCGCTATCACAAGTTCATCATCGAGGCGCGCGTCGGCGCGCCGGGAGTCGTTCTCCGCTCGATCGCGAAGCTCTGAGCGGAGCAGCACCGAGCGCAAGAGCAATCCCCCGATCCAAAGGACCGGGGGATTGCTCCAAAGACCAAATTGCACCGGGGATTACCCGACCGTTATCTCGCCGCAGGCAACCATCGCGGCGCCCTCACCGGGACCGTAGACGACCACCGAGTACGGCCCGCGTGACTGCAACACGGTCAAGCTGACCGGAACGCTGCCCTGCACGATGCCGGTTTCGTTCACATCGCCCACGTAGTAGTCCGGCTCGAGCACCGTGGTCAGTTCGACGCACGTGCCATGCGCGATGCCGACCGACGAACCAGGCTCCGCTCCGATGAGGATTGCCGAGACATTGACCGTGCGGGCTTGCCCGTCGATCGTGCCGATTCCGGAAACGTTACTGCCCACACCGGCAACCGCAAAGGTCGCCGATCCAGCGCTGGCGACCGTCGGCACTGCCACTGCGGTCTCCTGAGTCGTGGCGGTTGGAATCGCTTGCGTCGTTGGAGCAACCGTCGGAACGCCTCCACCCTGCGGCACTGGCGGCAGCACCACGGGCGCGCCATCCACGATCAGTTGCGCTTCCAGCGCCTGCACCGCGCTCATCTGCGTGGCCAGCTGGTCGGTTGGGATATAGCTCTCCATCGTCAAGAGGGCGCCCTGGGTCGGCATCGAAACGCAGATGACCGAATCGGTCGTGGTGGTCGTCACACCGCCATCATCTGTGTAATCGAACGTAAGGGTGGCGGTCGCGACGTTGCCCTGCGTGAGAATCATTTGGCCGTCCGCATACGGGACCTGCACCACATTCGCGTACGACGGATTGCCCACGTAGTAGTCCACCAACGACGTGATGCACTCTTCCAGGCTCATCGAGCTGACACCGCTGTAGAGATCGGTGATGGTCACACCATTGGTGAGACGCAGCACATCGAACGAGTCCTGCGAGGAAGCCGTCACCGGTGACCAGCTCGGGTCCCAGCTCAACTGATAGCCGAACGTGGGGCTGGTGTAGGTGTTGGTGTTTGTGTCCACACCTGGCAGCCCTCCGGTGACCGCGGTCTCGGTTGGCAGCAGGGTCGTCGTCGTGGGGGTCTCTGCCGGCGGCGCCGTCGGCAGCCCGCTGCTGGTGGTTGGCGTCTCGGCCGGTGGGATGATCACGGTTGGCGCCTGGGTCGGCAAACCAACGGCGGCAGTCTCTGTTGGCAGGGCCGCTCCCTGATCGAAGCTCCAGATGGAGAAGTCCTCGAACAGCGTCTGCCCCCCTGGGACATACGTTTCGTTGAAGAAGCCCACAACCGCGGCGATCGTGCCAGGCCCGGGGATCTGGGAAAGATCGAGTGAGGAAACGAAGACGCCATTCACCCCGAAGTAGCCAGTGTTGCCCTGCACGAGCAAGTCGATCGAGAGCGGATCGCCGGCATTCGGCGGAATCGGGATCCCTTCGCCTTGCTGCAGCGGATCACCGGCGCCAACGCTCAGGAACCAATGCCCATCGGAAACCACACCAAGCCGGTAGTGGTTCGCGCTGGAGGTGTCACGGAACGCCAGACCGCAGTCCCACAGTTCAGCAGCTGTGCGTGGCGCAATGCACTGGATATGCACGCCAAAATCAGTGACGGTCACCCCGGTTTGCTCGAACGTCACGCGCTCCGGATCGTGAATCATCGCGCCGCTGGTTGGTCCATAGACCATCGGCGAGGTTGCCTCTTGCGCCAGCAGCTGATTGTAGGTCGCGGCCGGATCGCCGGCGGAGGTTGTGGCTTCGGCTGTCGGAACGGCCGCTGTTGCCGATTCGGTCGGCACAAGCACTGCGCCGCCTGCGGTTGGCGTCGGCGCAACCGCGCCCCCCTGCAGGTCATAGACCGAGAAGTTGGTGTAGTCGAGCGTGGTCGTACCCGCGCCGAGACCGAGATAGCCCGTCAGGTTGACATCGCCCGCGCCCTGCACTGCCGAGAGATCGAGGGCGGAGACAAAGGCGCCATTGACGCCGAACGATCCGCTGGCGCCGTCGAAGACCACGTCGAGCGCAATGGTGGCGCCGGCGGTGGTGTCGAACGTCGCCCCTGCGCCGCTGGCTCCGCCACCCTGGACGCCGTTGTCGAACTGCCAGGTGCCATCCGGGAAGACCAGCAGGAAGTTCTTGCCGGCATCCGAAACCCGGAATTCCATGGCAATCGCCCAAAGCGTTCCGGGATTGACTGCCGGAGCGACGAACTCGGCATGTGCCACGCCATTGGCGACCGAAACACCGGCGGGCGCGGTTTGCGCATTGGCGGCATCGATCGAGCCGCTCAACGGACCAGCCACTGGCGTCATCGTCGCGAGCTGACTGATGGCCGTGTTGAACTCGGTTGCCGGGTCGGCCTGTGCCGCGGCCGGCAGTGCCGGGGCAATCAGCATCATGAGCATGCCCATCATTGCGAGCAAGCTGAGACGCCATCCGTGCGGTCTTCTGGTCATTCCATATCCTCCAGACGCATCGAACGTCCACGATCGAACACACAGGGACGGTTCAAAGGTTGACTTGCAGCGTACACCGATTCCGCGATCGCTGCACCGCGCCCGTGGGCCGCCGGTCTCCCGGCCTGCCATCCATAGTGGAGGGAACGACAAACGCCCCGGAAAAGTTCCGGGGCGTTTCTCTTCGAAGATGTGTGAGTGGCGGCAATCGCCTGCTACATGCTGCGGGGGATGTTCCGCTGGGCGATAACGCTCTGGTAGTCCTTGCGGGCTTCATCCAGCGTCGGATACCCGACACCGCGGCCAACGACCCCCTGATAGTAGCGATCCAGATAGCTGCCACCAAATCCGATTCGGCCAATTCGAGAGAAAAGCGACTTCACGTGAGTTCCTTCTAGATGCCGACTCTGGCAATCCCTACAACGATGCAAAGTATAGCACGCATTACCGGTATATGCGCATATCGGCATACACTATGCGGAAAATGAGATTGGCTAACAGTTTCTTGAGCAGGCAGCAGGCAGCAGGCAGCAGGCAGCAGGCAGCAGGCAGCAGGCAGGAGGCAGCGGGCAAAAGGCAAAAGGCAAGAGGCAACGGGCAACAGGTAAGGGGCAACGGTCAATGCTGTCGATGGCCTCTCACCTGTTGCCTACCCGTGGCCGTCCGCGGCGTGCCGCCGAGTGCCCTGGGCTACCTGCTGCCGCGTGCCGCGTGCTGCCCTGGGCTACCTGCTGCCGCGTGCCGCCTGCCGCGTGCTGCCTGCTAACTGTTGCCCGTTGCCCGTTGCCTGTTGCCCCCAGTGATCCCTTCGCCCGTCGTCACCGTAAGATAGGTACATCCACACGCACTCGATGCAA
Organism: Thermomicrobiales bacterium; assembly: GCA_041390825.1. NCBI lineage: Bacteria > Pseudomonadati > Thermomicrobiota > Thermomicrobia > Thermomicrobiales > Thermomicrobiales bacterium. Next base: position 4,232 of record JAWKPF010000044.1, on the reverse strand, counting down.
AGTCAGGGACCAGCAATGAGCAGCAGAATCGACCCTCCCGACCGCGGACCACGCCCAATCGAGCAAGCCGCCCAAGCCGGATTTCTTGCCGCGGTGATCATGGTTGCCGTCCAGCTCCTCTGGCGGCTGAACTGGTCGCACAACGGCGTGGTGCAAGCCTTTCCTGAATTCGTCGTTGCCGCGGCTTCGCGGTTGACGCCGCTTTCGGTCTTCGGTGCGGCCACTGAGAATTACGGCAGTCTCGCCAAGAAGACCTTGCTGGTGGCCGTGGTGCTGGCAATCTGCGGTGTAGGTCTGTGGGGTGGACGCGTGGCCGGGCGTCTCACCCGCCGCACCGGAACCAGCTTCGCCGGGCGGCTCGCCGCCAGCGGAATCGTGGCGGCCGCGCTGTTCCTCTTCACTGGACTGGTGATCTTGCCGATCGCGCACCTGGGCGCATTCGCGCGAGATAGCTCGTATACGAACGACATCCTGATCCAATTGATCTCGACCGCGGCCATCTATGCCGTTGTGTGGGCCGTCTTCACCGCCGAAGCATTCGAAGCGCAACCCGACTTCACCCAGCAGCGGCAATCCCGTCGTGCCTTCATCCTCGATGCCGCCACGGTGGCGAGCGTCATCGTCGCCGCGGGCGCGATCTGGCGGCTCGTCAACCCGCGCATGCCGAGGATCCCCGATACCGCCGCCAAAGAGACCGTCAACGACATCGTCGCCACCCAACGCGCCAGCCAGGGCTACGAGCTCAAGACCCCGGTTCCGACCCAAACGCCCAACGCCGAGGCGATGCTCACCAGCGATCTCGTCATGCAGGCCGACGACCCGCTCGCCCTCTTCGCCGAGCTCGACGCCGAGGGCATCATCACCCCGGTGCTCACCCCCACCCCCGACTTCTATCACGTCTCCAAGAACATCATCGACCCCACCGTCTCCGCCGACGGCTGGACGCTCAAGATCACCGGCCTGGTCGACAAGGAGGTCGAATACACCCACGATCAGCTCGTGCAACGCGCGACCGTGCAGCGGATCACGACCCTCTGCTGCATCTCCAACCAACTCAACGGCGACCTGATCGGCACCGCGCAGTGGACCGCGGTTCCCCTCATCGAGCTACTCGCAGAAGCCGGTGTGCAGCCCGGCGCGGTCGATCTCAAGTTCCATGCCGCCGACGACTATGAAGACTCGGTCCCGATCGAGGTCGGTCTCGATCCCGACAACATGGTTGTGGTCGGCATGAACGGCGAAATGCTCGCCGACGACCACGGCTTCCCCGCCCGGCTCATCATCCCCAACATCTACGGCATGAAGAACGTCAAATGGATCGACCGCATCGAGGTCGTCGACGAGGACTTCAAGGGCTACTGGCAAACCCGCGGCTGGAGCGACTCCGCCGTCGTGAACGAATGGGGCCGCATCGATCATCCCGAGAACCGCGAGGAGATCGACACCGGACCGCAGACCCTGACCGGTGTCGCCTTCGCCGGCGCGCGCGACGTTTCCCGCGTCGAAGTCTCGCTGGACGGCGGCGAAAGCTGGGCCGACGCCACGCTGGAGCCCTCCCTCAACCCGCCCTTCACCTGGGTGCGCTGGGCGCTGCCGGTCGATCTCGCCTCCGGCGAATACAAGATGGTCGTCCGCGTGACCGATGGCGACGGCAACGTCATGCAGCAAACCGACCGTTCTCCCCTCCCCGACGGCGCGACCGGCTGGCCCCGGAGAACGGTGCGGGTGGAGTAGGCGGGTCCGGAGTCCAGAGTCCAGAGTCCGGAGTCCGGAGCCCGGAGTTGTTGGTCTCGAGCCCTGGGGCCTGAGATGCCGAGCATGGTCGTTCGGCTCACGCAGTTGTGACCGAACCGCAACGAAAAGACGCCGTTCCAAACCCAGAACGGCGTCCTTCCGCTTCTCTCGTCTCAGGCCCCAACGCTCAGGACACTGGACACTGGACTCAGACCCCAGGACTCCGGACTCCGGACTCCGGACCCAGGACCCCGTCCCCCTACGTCGTCGGCGGCAACCCCACCAGCGAAATACCGCAATGCGCGCAGCGCGTGGCTGCGACCGGGATCTCGCTCAGGCACTCCGGGCACTGCTTGGTGTCCGGATCGGGGGAACCCTTCCCCTCGTTCAACCGGTCGAGCGCCATGTTCATCGGCTTGACGATGATGAAGTAAATGGCCGCCGCGACCAGCAGGAAGTTGATCACCGCCGTCAGGAACGTCCCATACATGATGGTCGAATCGCGGATGGTGATGGTCAGATCGTCGAAATTCGGCTTTCCGACGATCGCCGCCAGCAGCGGATTGATGATCCCTTCCACCAACGAATTCACGACCTGTGTGAACGCGGCGCCGATGACCACCGCAACGGCCAGATCGACCACGTTGCCGCGCATGATGAACTTCTTGAATCCGTCGAACATGCCCCTCCCGCCTTCCGAAATTCGATTCTGCCACCGAGCCAGCGGCTCGTGCAGGTAGCTCCGCCACTGCTAGCTTAGCAAAGCGATTGCCAACGTGACATTTATCGTCCGGCGCGCGGCCTCCCGGCTACGGTCCGGCAACCGGGCTGGCCTCCGGACTCGCCTGCGCCTGCAGCGCGAAGCTGACAAACGCCTGCGCCGGATCCAGATCTTCCGGAATGAGCCCGGACGCTTTCATCCAATCGGCGTACGCGGTCCAGCGCTCCGCCGTCTGCACCCCGAACGCCCCCTCCGGATCGAGCCAGACCCCGCTCAACAACCCGATGCCGATCAGCTCCACCTCCGCATCCAGTTCCGGATAGGCGGCCTGCATGGCGGCGATGGCGGCATCCGGCTCGGCGATCGCGTCCAGATACCCGCGCTGGATCGCCCCCAGCAACGCCGGAACCTGGGGCGAGGCGGCGTTTTCCTCGTTCGTCACCAGCACCAGCTCGTAGTAGTCGGGCACGCCCCAGTCTTCCACCCGCATCATGGAAACCGGGTAGCCCTCTTGCTCGGCCAGAATCGTTTCGTGCGTCCAATACGCCCCCATCACCGCATCGGTCTGCCCGGAAATGACCGCCGGCACGAGATTGAAATCGACGTTGATCAGCTCCAGATCGTCGATCGAGGCGCCATCGCTGGCCATCATCGTGGTCAGGAACGCTTCCTGGCTCGGAATGCCGGGATAGCCCACCGTGGTCCCCGCCAGATCGGCCGGACGCGTGATCCCCGCCGACGCCAGCGACATCACCCCCATCAACGGATGCTGCACCAACGCCGCCACGCTCACCACCGGCACTTCCTGCGCGCGCGCCAGCAGCACATCGGTCTGATAGGAAATGCCGTAGTCGTCCCGGCCCGCACCCACGGTTTGCAGCACCACGGTCGGATCGGACGGGGTGTAGAGCTCCACCTCCAGCCCCGCTTCGGCGAAATACCCCCGCTCCTGCGCCAGAAAGAGCCCCGCGTGGTTCGCGTTCGGATACCAATCGAGCGCCAGCGTCACCTTTTCCAGGTCTTGCGCCGCGGCAGTCCGCAACACCCGCCCTGCCGCGCCGGCAGCCGTCATGGCCGCGCCGGCGGCCAGCAGTGATCGCCGGGAAACCGGTGTCGTGGCGCACGCAAGCACCTCGGCCCCCTTGTCATTCTGAACGAACGTGAAGCATCTCTTCCGTCGGCGTTGCCCCAGGGCTTGGCTTCGGAATGGCACAGAGTCTCGCAGTCGCTTTTGGGTCACAGTCCGCCCTCCTGACGTGCAAACGGTTCGCGCGGGAACAAAAATCGGCGCGTCGCAACGAGCGAACACGCCGGGAGGGGACTGACTGCGATCGGGGCGAAGGACCTTCGTGCCCTTGCGAAATCCGATCGTCGCGATTCCTGCGCGGGGATTATCCCGATCAGGTTCTACGGTCGGCGGCCGAACCCGCCCTCTCAGCCCGGCCCTCCGAGCTCCCGTGCGAACAGCATTCGATTGTTGCGGGTCAGGGTAGACGAGGGGATGGGCAAAAGGCAATAGGAAAAAGGCAAGAGTGGGCAACGGGCAACGGGCAAAAGGCAAGAGAGGGCAATGGGCAAGGGTGCGGGTCGGGCAGATCGGCTTGCGCCGTTCCGTCGGTCCATCCGGAGAATTCCCAGCCCGCCATCCCGGTCGTAGTGAAGGGCCTCCGTGCCCTTCTTGTTCCGCACCCGGTCGTAGCGCAGGGCCGCCGTGCCCTGCGATCGCGCGCCAGCGCGATAACGGTCTTGAAAACGCTCGAGGGACGCGTTCGAACCG
>JAWKPF010000043.1 GCA_041390825.1 Thermomicrobiales bacterium | reverse complement strand
AAACGCGTGTTTCACAACTGGCGCGCCCGATCCGTATCGCACGGGGGCGCTCATTGCAACCGGAATGGGCGCGATCGAGACTATCGAAACCGGCATGGAAACACTGCTCGAGCACGGTCCGCGCCGCATCGGCCCGTTCTTCATGCCCATGATGTTGGCAAACATGGCAAGCGGCCACGTGTCGATGCGGCTCGATGCCAAGGGACCGAACATGGCATCCGTTTCTGCGTGCGCCAGTTCGGCCCATGCAATCGGCGAAGCAATGCGCTGGATTCGGGACGACATGGCCGATGTTGTCTATGCAGGCGGTTGCGAGGCGCCGGTATCCCGGCTCAGCGTGGCAGGATTCAGCGCCATGGGCGCGCTTTCGAAACGCAACGATGACCCCACGGCGGCGAGTCGGCCGTTCGATCTTGGGCGCGACGGTTTCGTGGTCGGCGAGGGGGCAGCCGTCCTCGTCCTGGAGGAGCGCGAGCACGCAATTGCGAGAGGAGCGCGGATCCTCGCCGAAGTTGCGGGATATGGCGCCACTGATGACGCCAACCACATCGTGCAACCCGCTCCGGAAGGAGAAGGAGCTGCCCGCGCCATGAAACTCGCGCTGGCCGATGCCGGACTGGAGCCTGGTCAGATCAGCTATCTGAATGCCCATGGCACGTCGACACCACTCAACGAGAAGTTCGAAACACAGTCGATCAAAGGCGCTTTCGGAGACGCCGCGTACCGTGTGCCGATCAGTTCGACGAAGTCGATGACCGGTCATCTGCTCGGAGCCGCCGGGTCGCTCGAAGCCGTGATCGCAACGCTCGCCATCCGGGATCAGATCGCCCCGCCCACGATCAACCAGGAGACACCCGACCCGGATTGCGACCTCGACTACATCCCTAACGTGAAGAGGCCGCTCGAGATCGACGCTGTCATGACCAACTCGATGGGTTTCGGCGGACACAACGTTTCATTGATCCTGACCGCGCCATAGACGAGCAGAACGACCCGGCAGCGTGGCGCTACCGGGTCGTCAGAAACCGGAGCCGAATCAATCTCGCGGTGTAGGCGGCCTCTTGGGCGCTAGTCGAGATATCCACGCAATTGACGGCTGTACGATGGATGCCGGAGCTTGCGCAGCGCTTTGGCTTCGATCTGGCGAATCCGCTCACGGGTGATGCCGAACTCGCGCCCGACTTCCTCCAGCGTACGGAATTTCCCGTCTTCCAGCCCGAACCGCAGCACGATGATGCGTCGCTCACGCTCGCTCAGCTTGTCGAGCGCCTCGGCGATCTGGAGCTTGAGGAGCTGATGCGAAGCGAGCTCGACTGGCTGCGGCAGCGCGCTGTCCTCGATGAAGTCCCCCAGAAACGCCTCGCCGTCTTGTCCGACCGGAGCTTCCAGCGAGATCGGATGCCGGCTGACATCGAGCACCTGCCGCACCTTGTCATCGGTCATGTCCATAGCCCGGCCGATTTCTTCGGCAGTGGGCTCACGCTCGTAGATCTGTTGCAGTCGATGCGAGGTCTTGCGTACCCGGTTGATGGTCTCGCCAACATGGACCGGCAACCGAATCGTGCGGCTTTGGTCCGAAATCGAACGCGTGATGGCCTGGCGAATCCACCAGGTAGCGTAGGTGCTGAACTTGAAACCGCGCTTGTAGTCGAACTTGTCCGTCGCTTTCATCAAGCCGATATTGCCCTCCTGGATGAGATCCAGGAACGACATTCCACGGCCGACGTATCGCTTGGCCACTGAAACGACCAGGCGAAGGTTCGCCTGAATGAGATGCGCGCGCGCTCGTTCGCCGTCCTCGACCAGCGCCAGCAGCGACTTGCGCTCTGCGGGGGAAAGCGAGGAGTCCTCGTCGAGCTGCGCCTGAGCGAACTTCCCAAGCTCGATTCGCTTCGAAAGGTCGATCTCGCCCTGCATGGTCAACAGATCGGTTTCGCCGATCTGCTGCAGATAGAGGCGGACCGAGTCGCCCACGCCGGACGGCTGATCGGCCTCGTCGAGGCGCTCTTCCTGGGGCTGCCGGCGTTCGGTCTCCGAACGAGCCGGAGCGTGATCCATGACCTCGATGCCTTCGGTGACCAGCGACGAATAGAGCTGATCGAGGCCCTCGATCTGGTCCTCTGCATTCGGGAACAGCGCCAACAGATCGTCGGTCAGCAAGTACCCTTGCGAACGGCCTTTTTCGAGGAGATCTGACATCGCGCAATTCCTGCTTCTTTGACGATCAGCCAACGGTCAGTCGGCGCACCGTTCGGGCTGGCGGGTAGACGGCATAAAAAAAGACACCCCCTGAACAAGCGAGCATGGGATGTCGAGGCCAAGTCTTCAGTTGTCGTTGCTCGACTCCGAGCAAACTTTCATGATCGCGCAATCGCTTTCAGGAACCAGACAAATGTGCAATTCCGCATAAAGAATAGCAGGTCGTGAACCAGAATTCAATCGACTGAAAACTGTTCACAAACAGCCGTAATCGAGGCGAATGCTATACTTTTCCGGTTGTACAGAAGACGATTTCTTTCGAGGATAGTGCTTTCATGTCGGGACATTCGAAATGGGCGACGATCAAGCGGGCCAAAGGCGCGAACGATCAAAAGCGTGGCCAGCTGTTCACCAAGCTCGCCCGTGAGATCACCGTGGCGGCTAAGGCTGGCGGCCCTGACCCCGATGCGAACTCGGCGCTGCGGCTGGCCATCCAGAAGGCCCGCGCGGAGAACATGCCCAAAGACAATATCGACCGCGCCATCGAGCGAGCCACGGGCGCAGGCAATGCCGACAACTTTGACGAGATTTCCTACGAGGGATATGGCCCAGGTGGCGTCGCGGTTGTCATTCGCGCGCTGACCGACAATCGCAATCGCACCGTCGGGGAAGTCCGCTCCGCGCTCACTCGGGCCGGCGGAACCCTCGGAGAGAACGGAAGCGTTGCCTGGATGTTCGACAATGTCGGACTCATTTCAGTCGATGCGAACGGTGGCGATCCGGAGGAAATCGCGCTCGTTGCGATCGATGCGGGTGCCGACGATGTCTCCATCGACGAAGACGGGATCGAGGTCTACACCGCGGTGCAAAGCCTGCACACGGTGCAAGAGGCGCTGGTCGCAGCCGGGATCACAGTCAATTCGGCCGATCCGGTGATGAAGCCCAAAGCAACCGTCACACCGGACACCGCTTCCGCCATCAAGGTCATCAAGCTGCTCGAGAAGCTGGAGGATCTGGACGACGTGCAAACGGTCTACTCCAATCTCGAATTCACTGACGAGTTGCTGGCCGAAGCCAGCTAGATCCGTTGACCGCGGGGTCGGTGCGCCGATGATCGTGCTCGGAATCGACCCAGGAACCGCGCGGTTGGGATACGGTGTCATCGACACTGCAGATGGATCGCCGGCGATGATCGACTACGGCATTGCCGAGACGCACCCGACCGAGTCGATGCCGGAGCGCCTCCTTCAGCTCTACAGCAACATGCGCCTGCTGCTCGCCGAGCACGATCCCGATGTCATGGCCGTCGAGAAGCTCTTTTTCGCACGCAATGTCACCACCGCGCTCGCGGTGGGACAAGCGCGCGGAGTTGTGCTGCTTGCAGCGGCAGAACGCGGCATTCCGGTGCGCGAATACAGTCCGAGCGAGATCAAGCACGCGGTGGTGGGATACGGCAAAGCCGACAAGAACCAGATTCAGGAAATGGTGCGGATCATCCTCGGGCTCGACCACATTCCTCGGCCAGATGACGCTGCCGATGCGCTGGCTATTGCGGTCTGTGATGCGCACATGACCAGCGGATACGGCGCATACGCCCGATGAGCGCCCGGCTCGATCTCGAAATGGTGGAGCGCGGACTTGCGCCAACGCGCAGCAAGGCGCAGGCGCTCATCCTGGCCGGGGTCGTGTTGGTGGACGACCAGCCCGCGCGCAAAGCCGGTGACCCAGTGGGGCACGAGAACGTCATTTCCCTGGTCGAGCCGCCCCGGTTCGTGAGCAGAGGCGGTGAGAAGCTCGATCACGCGCTTCGTGAGTTCGCGATCGACTTGACGGGTAGAGTCTGCGCGGATATCGGCGCGAGTACTGGCGGCTTCACGGATGTCATGCTCCAGCTCGGCGCCGCGACCGTCTTCGCCATCGATGTCGGGTACGGTCAGATTGCATTGGAGCTGCGGAACGATCCACGCGTGATCGTCATGGATCGCACCAATGCGCGATTTCTCGAGTCGCTTCCACTTCCAGTCGAGTTCACCGCGATCGACGCTTCCTTCATCTCGCTTTCCAAGCTCTTTCCCGCCGTGGGCCGCATTTCGGCTCCCGATGCCAGCGTTGTCGCATTGATCAAGCCACAGTTCGAGGCCGGCAAAGGCGAGGTCGGCAAGAACGGGGTCGTGCGCGACCGGTCCGTTCACGAGCGTGTCCTGCGGGATGTGGTGTTTCAGGCCAGCGAGAACTCGCTGCATTTGCGCGGACTGACCGCTTCCCCCATCAAGGGACCAGCGGGAAACATCGAGTTTCTCGGCTCCTTCCAGTGTGGCGCGAGTGCCAGTCCTCCAATCGATGTCGAAGCCGCTATCGAGCGTGCTCTTGCTGGAGCGCCCCGATGACGAATCCTGACCCATTCGTCGATCTGCGCCGAGCCTTGCTCGGAGAGATCGAATCCCAGGAAGAAGCCGGCGTTCGCATCGATCGAGAGCGCCACGCTCGCACGGGCGCGCCCGAGGTGATCTACGGTCAGGGCAAATCCCCCGATCAAATCGTCGTTGCCGCACGCAAGCTCATCGAAAGCGAGGGACGCGTGCTCGTCGCACGAGTCGATGGCGACGCAGTTGCCGCGATCACTGGAGAACTCTCTTCAGTCGGTTGCGAGATCGCTCATGACACCCTTGGCAGAACGCTGGTCGCCATGCGTCCAGGCACGTTGCCGGTTCTGACCGGGGGACGGGTGGGAATCCTCACCGCGGGATCGTCCGACCGTCCACAAGCGCTCGAGGCCGCGGCCGTCCTGGCAGAGATGGGTTGCTCGGTGTCGCTTCGCTTCGACATGGGGATCGCCGGGCTGCATCGGCTGGTCGAACCACTGCGGGAAACGCTGGCGCACGATCCTGATGCACTCATCGTGGCGGCCGGCATGGATGGTGTGTTGCCGGGAGTCGTCTCCGGACTCGTTTCCCTCCCAGTGGTGGCGCTGCCGACATCGACGGGCTACGGATTCGGCGGGGATGGGCTGGGAGCATTGACCACGATGCTACAGACCTGTTCGCCAGGTCTTGCTGTGGTCAATATCGACAATGGAATCGGCGCCGGCATCATGGCCGGGCTCATTGCGAACCGGGCTGCCAGTCAGCGTTCCGCTGGTCGCTGAACGAGGAACGCAAGAAGGCTCTCGGCCGCAGCATCTGGCGTGATCGTTCTCGCCATGAGCTGCTCGATCAGTTCGGACTCGGCGTCGCTTTCGCTCAATTGCACCCGCCGAGCAATGGCTCGCTTGAGCTCGGAACGCGCCATCCGACGCTTGCGTTCCTCCATCAGATCGTGCTCCGCCAGGTACCGCGCGTGGGCGTCCAGTGCGTCGACCAGAGAGTCGAAGCCAGAGTCCTCGACAGTCGACGTCAACACGATCGGCGGTTGCCAACCGCCGGCACTTCCCGGTGCGAGTCCCAGAATGGTGCGAATATCGCGTGCCACCCGTTGCGCTCCAGGAAGGTCGGACTTGTTGACGACATAGATGTCGGCGATTTCCATCGCGCCCGCTTTGAGGAGCTGTACCGAGTCTCCCGCCCCGGGAATCTGGACGAGCACGGTCGTATGCACCAGATCAGCGACCTCTAGCTGATCCTGTCCCGATCCAACGGTCTCGACAAAGACATAGTCGTAACCCGCGGCGTCGAACAGAATCGCTATGTCGGCGGCCGCTGGCGCCAATCCATCGTTACGGTCGCGCGACGCGAGACTGCGCACGAAGACATTTGCATCGAGCGCTGACTCGGACATCCGGATCCGGTCACCGAGCGTCGCCCCGCCTGATTTCGGGCTGCTGGGATCGACCGCAACGATTGCAACACGCTTCCCGCGCTGCGAAAGTGTCCTCGCAACCCCCGCCAGCAGTGAGCTCTTGCCAGCGCCCGGTGGCCCGGTGATCCCGATCACATGCGCTTTGCCTGCATACGGGTAGAGCGCGGAGACGATAGCTGTGCTTCCCGCGGGATCGTTTTCCAATCGGGTCGCCAGACGTGCAATTGCGCGTTGGTTTCCCGACAGCGCTTGTTCGATCAGGGAATCAGGAACCGTCACTGGAACGGTCGGGCGCATGGGTGCGCACGTAGTCGATGGCCGATGACATCGACGTCCCTGGGCCGAAGATGGCCGAGATGCCCATGGCCAGAATCTCCGGACGGTCCTCTTCCGGTATCGTCCCGCCCGCAACCACGAGCACGTCATCGAGTCCACGTGCGCGCAGCTCGTCCATGATCCGAGGGAAGAGTGTCATGTGAGCGCCAGAAAGAATGCTCAGACCAACGACACTGACATCTTCCTGCAGAGCAGCGTTCGCAATCATCTCAGGCGTTTGGAATAAGCCGGTGTAGATGACTTCGAATCCGGCGTCCCGGAACGCACGCGCCATCACCTTCGCGCCCCGGTCATGCCCGTCCAGGCCTGGCTTGGCGATCAGCATGCGAATTGGAACCGCGCGCTCCGACACCTACGTCGCCCCTTCGTAAACATAAAATCCTTCACCGGACTTTCGTCCCAGCTTACCAGCCGCAACCATGCGCCGGAGGAGGGGAGCGGGCCGATACTTGTCGTCTCCGAGATCGCGGTGAAGAACCTCCATGATCGAGAGACAGACATCGAGCCCGATCAGGTCGGCCAGCGCAAGCGGCCCCATCGGGTGCGCCGCTCCAAGGGTCATGGCCGAATCGATTTGGTCCCTGTCTGCCACGCCGTCGCTCAAGGCAAAGACTGCTTCGTTGACCATCGGCACGAGAATGCGATTGACAGCAAAACCCGGGATATCGGCAACCAGGATGGGCGACTTTCCGATGGCTGTGGCAAATTGGAATGCCCGATCTCGCGTCTCACTCGAGGTCTGCAGCCCCCAAACGATCTCGACGAGCGGCAGCACCGGCACCGGGTTGAAGAAATGCATCCCGACGAATCGGTCGGGATGAGAGACCGTGGCCGCCAGCGCCGAAATGGAGATCGACGACGTATTGCTGGCCAGCAACGCCTCCGCGGCTACGACCTCGTCGAGCGCGCGGAAGAGCTCGGTCTTGGCGGCAAGGTCCTCGTAAATGGCCTCGATGACCAGATCGGACATGGCAAGGTCCTTGGGGTTGGTCGACACCGCGATGCGGCCGCGAGCGTCCGCGACACCTGCCGCATCGAGTGTGCCCTTTTTTTCCATTCGGGCAAGGCTCTTTTCGATGGAGGCCAATCCACGCTCGAGGTCCTGGTCGCGCCGATCGACCATTGTCACCGGATATCCTGCCAGGGCGATCACCTGCGCGATCCCGCTGCCCATCGTGCCCGCGCCGACCACGCCTACCTGCCCGATTCCTTGCCCATCGTCAACCACTGATCGAGCCTCCAGTTTCAGCCACCGATTTCGACGCGCTGGCATTGATCTTGTTCATGGCCGTCACCGCCCCTTCGCGCACCCAGAGTGTGGCAGCCTCCGCGGCGTCCGCAACAACGAACGGCAATTCTTGCTGTTCGTCTGACGAGAATTTCGAAAGCACCTGCGCGGTTGCACTCGAACGGCCCCGTCCGATTCCAACCCGCAGACGCGGAAACTCGTTCGTGCCGAGCTGCTGGATCACGGACGACAGTCCGTTGTGCCCCCCTGCGCTGCCGCGCTCACGCAAGCGGAGCGTACCGAATGGGAGATCCAGTTCGTCCAACACGATCAGAATCTCGTCTGCATAGAGCTTGTACCAGGAACCCATCAGCCGAACCGCATCGCCGCTCAGGTTCATATAGGTTTGGGGCTTCAGGAGCACCACCTTTTCGCTGCCGATGGTCACTTCTGTGACGAGCGACTTGAATCTCGCCTTGGGAGTGCCTGCGCCGAATTCGCTGGCCAACTTGTCGACCACCATGAAACCGATGTTGTGCCGGGTCCCGGCATACTGGTTTCCCGGATTCCCGAGCCCAACAATTGCTTTCATCGTTCGATCGAACGCGTCCCTTCTCTCACGGTGTCCCGGGCGTGCCGACGCCGGGCCCGCTTTTCCCCAATGCTATACTTCACCGGCGCTCAAGCCGACAAGACACCGCCGACCCGAGCGCCCAAATCCACCAGAGAATGAGGTTGTTTTGCCATGGGTTTCCTCGGAATGGGCGTGCAAGAGATCGTGATCATCGCGATCGTTGCACTCATTATCTTCGGACCAGAGCGTCTACCCGAGCTCGCCGGTCAGGCGGGCAAGCTGTTGCGCGACGCCCGCAGAATGACCTCGGACCTGCAAGGCGAGTTCGAACGGGAAGCGGGCGTGAATGTCCGCGAGCTTCGCAGCCAGGTCGACCGCGAGATTGCCGGCGTCAAGGGCGAGCTTACGGGCGCTACCAACACACTGCAGAAGGAAGTCAATTCGGCCAAGCGAACCGCGCAGAGCGCCGCCAACTCGGCCAACAAGAGCGGCTCCAAGCCGACGACTGCGAAGTCGACCTCGACGTCGTCGTCCTCGACAACAAGCAAGTCATCATCGGTTTCATCTGCAAAGTCCACGGGAACAGCGGCCAAGACCGCGAAAGTGGAAGAAGTCAAACCCATCGCATCCAAGTCGGACCCGCTAGCCGATGTGTCGTTCATGGACAATGTCGGTGAGGCGCCCAGGGTCAGCGTCGCGGCCTCGAACGGAGCGTCCAAGTCCGCTTCAGCCGCATCGACGAGCAGCGCGGACCGTGCTGATGCCGTTCAGCGTGCCCGTAACCGCCGCCTCCAGGCGGGCTACAACCAGCCGCGCTAACGTCTGGTGCCAAACGTTCAAGAACAAATCGATCGCCCATCCACAGGCGAGGCATTGCGAATCGCCTCACCCAACGGGTCGTCCCCGGTTGGTTTCTCGTATCAACTGATCGCGACTGATCCCAGCACGCGCGCGCGGCGTGGTCGAATTCAAACCCGCAACGGCTCGATCGAGACCCCGGTCTTCATGCCGGTTGGCACGCAGGCAACGATCAAGACACTGCACCCGCACGAGGTCGCTCGTCTCGGCGCCCAGATCGTGCTTGCCAACACCTATCACCTGATGCTTCGACCTGGACCCGAGCTCATCGATCTTGCAGGCGGGTTGCATCCGTTCATGTGCTGGGATCGGCCAATTCTCACCGACAGCGGCGGATTCCAGATCTTCTCTCTGGCGCAGCAAGCGAAAGTCTCTGACGACGGTGTGCGCTTTCGGTCGCATATCGACGGTTCATTGCACATGCTGACGCCTGAACGCGCCGTCGATATTCAGGCACAGCTCGGCTCGGACATCATGATGGCGCTCGACCACCTGATCGGGCTGCCGGCCAAGCCGCGCAAGATGCTCGACGCGACGTTGCGCACCCATCGCTGGCTCGATCGCTGTATCGCAGCACTCGCCGAGTCTTGCCGGCCACGCAAGGGCGTGCTCTTCGGCATCTGCCAGGGTGGGATGGATCCAGATCTTCGCCGGTTGAGCGCCCAGTATGTCGCAGCAGCCGACGTTTCCGGCATCGCGATCGGCGGATTGAGCGTTGGGGAAACCAAGGCCGAAATGGCCGAGATGCTGGATGTCGTCGTACCAGAGCTTCCGGAAGGAAAGCCACGCTATCTGATGGGCGTCGGCTCGCCTGAAGACCTTTGGAACGGAGTGGCGCAAGGCGTCGACATGTTCGATTGCGTCCTGCCGACCCGGTTGGCGCGCAACGGTTCGGTCTTCACACCCGACGGGCGCATCGATCTCCATCATCGGAACCATCGGGAATCGTTCGTGCCAATCGATGATTCCTGCGATTGCGAAACGTGCGCCATGTTCGACCGCGCCTACCTGCACCATCTTTTCCGCGCACGCGAGATCCTCGGCCTGCGGCTGGCATCTGTGCACAATCTGCGCTTCCTGGTCCGACAGATGGAAACGATGCGGATCGCGATCGATCAGGGCGCCTTCGAGTCGGCACGATCGACGTTCCTGGACAGATACCGCGTGGCCGGCCCGCGCGCCGAGAGCGCCGCATGATCTACATTCCCGAATTCGATCCAGACAAGTCGGGCGCCATTTCGGTCGGCATTGACATCATAGAAATTGCCCGTGTACAGCGGGTTCTCGACGATTTCGGCGAACGGTTCCTCAACCGATGTTTCACCGAATACGAGCGGTCACGCTTTCGCAACCGCACCGAAGAGCTCGCTGGGCGTTTTGCCGTCAAAGAAGCAACCTCCAAGGCGCTCGGTACTGGCATTCGCGGCATCAAATGGCGCGAAATGGAGACACAGGTGAATCGGCGCGGCAAGCCGGTCCTCGTCCTGCACGGGGACGCGAAAGCCCGCGCCGAACTCCTGGGACTCACAGATTTCAGCGTGTCGATCACGCATTCACGCACCGACGCGATGGCAATCGTTGTTGCAATCAAGGGACCAATCGACTCATGACATCGAGCACAACGGTCGAATTCATCGACCGCGCTTCCGCGCTGGCACTCCTGCCAAGACGCGACGCCACAGCGCACAAGTGGGGAGTGGGCGGCCTCGTCATCGTCGGCGGGGCTCGTGGGTATATCGGCGCTCCGGCGTTGGCGGCCATGGGCGCGGCTCGTTCAGGCGCAGGTATCGTCAGCCTCGCGATTCCCCGCTCCTCGGTGGGCGCCACCGCCGCGCTCGTACCAGAAGCGGTCTTCGTGCCGATGCCGGAAACCGACTCGGCCCACGGCGTCCAGCAAGCGATCGCGCTTCTCGAACCACACATCGCGAAATCGAAGGCGCTGCTCATCGGACCGGGTCTTTCCCGGGATGCCGCCGCTACTGCGTTGCTGTCCGGCATTTTCGGGGAGAACACGAGCACTGCGACGCGCTCCATGGGTTTTGGCTCGATAGCACGGGAGGCCTCCGGGGAATCCAGAAGCACGCTTCTCGATGGATCGATTCCTGCGGTGGTCGATGCGGATGCCCTGCACTGGCTGTCAGAGCAGGAGTCGTGGTGGACGAAGGTTGCGCCAGGGTCGCTCGTGCTGACACCGCACGTTGGTGAGCTTGCGGCCTTGACCATTCGCCATGCCGATGTGATCCTGGCAGATCCCGCCAGCGCGGCAAAGGACGCCGCTGAGGCATTCGGCCAGGTGATCGTGCTGAAAGCCGGTAAGGCGTACATCAGCGATGGGACAGTGGTTCGCACCGTCGAGACCGCCGCCCCAGCGCTCGCCACGGCTGGTACCGGCGACGTGCTCGCGGGCTCGATCGCGGCCTTTCTCGCGCAAGGTCTCGAAGCAGTCGACGCCGCGGCATTGGCCGTCTATGCTGGCACCCAAGCGGCGTTGCGCCTCACACAGGAACTCTCGTCACTTGGCGTGGTTGCCAGTGACCTGCCCGAGGCCATCGCCCGAATCCTTGCTGAGCTCGAGATAGAAAGCGCAGGAACATCGTGAGTCAGGATGAAGTCAGCGTTGCGTCGATCATGCGAAAAAAGGTGCCCGTCGTAGCGCCTGACGACACCGTGCAAACGGTCGCCTCCATGATGGCCCGGAGCGACGTTCCGGGTGTGCTGGTCGTCGAAGATGGCGATCTCCTCGGCATCATTACGGAGTCGGATATCGTCACCCGCAAGGCCGAAGTGGACGTTCCGGAAACCGTCTCATTCTTCGGCGGCTACTTCCAGGCTGGCAAGTTCAGGTTGCCATGGAACCGCGAAACGCACGATGACGCCAGCGACTTCGATCATGAGGTTCGGCGCGTGCTGGCAACGACTGCGCGCGAACTGATGACCTCGCCAGTCATCAATATCGACAAGGACGCCACGGTTCTCGATTTGGCGACCATCATGATCGACCACAACGTGAATCCGGTGCCTGTGGTCACCGGCGACAACAAGATCGTCGGCATCGTTTCCCGCAAGGATCTCGTCAAGCTGATCGCGTCCGAAAGCGATGAGGAAGACGCCGGCTAGCATGCGCCAGCCTGGCGCGCCGCGCCCCGGACACCGACCAACCCGGCTGATCGTCGACCTGGGCGCCATCGAAACCAACGCGCGCAGTATTCGGCGTGAAATCACCGCTGGCGCACGGTTCATGGCGGTGGTCAAGGCGAACGCCTATGGGCACGGCGCGGTCGATTCGGCCCGCGCTGCTCTTCGGGGCGGCGCTTCCGATCTGGGAGTCGCGACGGTTGCCGAGGCATCAGAACTTCGCCAGGCCGGTATCGAGGCGCCCATCCTTGTTCTTGGTTCGTCAGACCCAACCGAAGCGCCGATTGCGGCGCAACTGGACGTCGCCATCGGAGTAGGGGACATGGTGCAAGCGGAGCGCTTGCTAGCGTCCCGCTCGGACTCCCGACAGCTGCACGTCCACCTCAAGATCGACACCGGTATGCGAAGGTTCGGCGTGCATCCTTCGGAAGCGGTCGAGCTGGCGTACCGGCTTGCGAGTGATTCGATGATCCAGTTGGATGGCGTCTATTCGCACTTTGCCGAAGCAGATGAGCTGACGACCGTCCGCATGGACGAGCAGCTCTCCGAGTTTCAGCGCGTCCGCGCAGAGCTCGAAGCAGCTGGTTTCGTCCCGCCGATGGCGCATATCAGCAATAGCGCGGCGCTTCTCCGCAATCGGTCAGCCGACCTGGATATGGTCCGCGCCGGGATTTGCCTGTATGGCATCGCTCCGTCTGAACATGTGAAGGTTCTCGATGGCATGAAACCGGCGCTCGAGTGGCGCGCTACGGTGCAACACATCTTCGAGATGACCCCGGGAGACCGAACCGGCTACGGCGGAACGTACGTTGCCACCGGACAAGAGCGGATCGGCATTGTTCCTATCGGCTACGCCGACGGCTTTCCGCGGGCGCTTTCGAACAAAGGTTGGGTCGGCTTTCAGGGACATCGGCTTCCCGTGCGTGGTCGCGTTTCCATGGACCAGTGCGCGGTGGGGATTCCTGACGGCGTCGAACTCTCGGTCGGCGACGAGGTCACCCTCATCGGAGATGCCTCGTCTGGCGCAGCAACAGCAAACCAGCTTGCGGCGGCGATCGACACGATTGGATACGAAATCGTCGCGCGTATCTCTCGCCGGGTACCAGTGGAGTACATCGACAGCTGACCAACGAGCCCACGACCGCCCCGGAGCTTTCGTTCCTGTCGTCAGCAGCACCGATCCATGAATCGCGGGCCGGATGTCGTGATGGTCGATCCCAGACTCGTTCGGCGCCGGTGCGATCCGGCAGTTCCAGTCTCAGCAGCGTTCGAGACGTCTCAATGCTCGAACGAGCAACTTGAGCTGATCGCCTTGGTGAATCCGTCGAAAACCGCCCCGGAAGAACGAAAAACGGCGCCAATTGGCGCCGTTTCCGCAGATTCATGGTTGCTCTTGCGCTAGTCGGAGGCGCCCAACTCGGCCGCGACCCGCTTCAGATTCTCGATATCCTTGCGCACCACGAAGGTTCGTCCGCTCATATCATCCTTGACATAACTGAGCGTCCGGTCATCCATCCACCGATAGATGGTGGGGCGGGTGACATTGAGCTGTTGCGCTGCATTGCCGATCGAAACGAGTTCGTTCGCCTCGAAGGCCCGGAACTTCGCGAGCGCCAACATGCGCCCAAGCTCGGAGTCCCAGAACGATCGCGGGACCGTGTAGTCGTCCGCGGCCGCCGGCCAAAAGAGAAGCTGAACGATCGAATCGATCGCTGTCAGCACGTGGTCCTTTTGCTCTTTGACTTCACCTCGAGCGAGGCGAGCGAGCTTGCTGAGATCTCTTCCAAGCGGGCCATCGCGCAGGGCGTCGAGCGAAAGCGGCTCGAAGGCGCTTGGGTAAAGCTGGCTAATCAAGCGGTGATGATGGCTATAGACCACTTGCAACGCTTGATCGATTACCGGTTGGTAATCGCGGGAACTGCCTTCCACTCCCACTCCTTACGCGATTCCCCATGCCGTCGCGAACGTATCTTTCGGACTGTACGGTCAGATTGTACGCTCGTGGCGTAGCAATGTCAACGTCATCGCAAATTCGGATGATTCCCAGCCAAACGCCAGAAATCCCGTTGTCTCTCAGTCATAGAAGACGCGCCGAAGCGCACGATGGTTTCGCGGTGTTCGTACACTGCTGAAAAACGAGGCGACCGGCATTCAGCTGCCGGTCGTCATTCCTCGGATGGCCAGTCCGGACACAAAGAGCGCCCCAAGACTGAAGATGAGCAAGGCCTGCCTGGCATCACGTTCTCGCATGTAGCTCCAGATGAAGGGAAGCGCGATGACAGCCGTCAGTCCGTACAGAATGTGAATCGAGGACTCGGGTCGAAAACCCTTGAAGTAAAGGATGACCCCGAACGCCACTTGCGCGATGATCAGCACCTCGCCTATCGCAAGGGCGCCGTTGAAACTCCCGGTGAGCCCGCCACCGGTGAAATACATGAACATGCCCCAAATACCGATCGCCGCCATGAAGAGCATCATGGACGTCGCCAATCGGTCGTGCATCAGCATGATGGTGCTCAGCCTGTTCCTCCCGTCGTCATACCCGGCCAATGCGGCCGGAACGTCATTGCTGGCTCTCGCCAAGAATCTCCAATGCAAAAAGTTGTTGCTGCACTTCCACCGGCGGCCTCTTCACCGCCGGGGCCCCTTCCAGCAAATCGAGGGCAGACGCGCGGGGAAGGGGTGTCAACCCGTCGTCGATCCACCCTCCGAATGTCGCCACATCGGCCACGGCGCGCGACGGCGTGTTGTTCGTCTCTGAAAGGTGCGCCAGGAAGATCGACGGACTGTGTCCAGAACGCTCTCGAACTGTCTCGGTCAGACGCCCGGCGTCGTCGTTCGATAGGTGCCCTACCGGCGACAACACCCTTCGCTTGAGGTGCGCGGGATATGGACCGCGCTTGAGCATGTCGATGTTGTGGTTGGCTTCGACAACAATGACATCGGCTCGGGTCATGGCATCGACGATCAGCGCGTCCCATTCGCCCATATCGGTGAACACGGCCGCCGTGATTGCGCCGAGCGTCACCACTGCGCCGAGCGGCTCGGCCGCATCGTGCGACGTGCGAACGGCCGACACCTCGACACCGCCACATTCGAATCTGGCTCCATGCTTGATCCGCATCCAGTCGCCAGGTCCAAGGCCCATCGCCTGGGCAGTCCCAGACCCGGTGACGATCGGCACGCCCGCTCTGCGAAGTGCCGGCACTGCGCGAATGTGGTCGATATGCTCATGCGTCACATAGGCAAAGCTCAGATCGCCAAGCCTCAATCCGAGCTGCAGCAGTTCTGATCGCAGACGATTCGGCCCAATTCCACAGTCGATCAGCCCGGCAACCGAGCCGTGCTGCACCAGGAGCGCATTGCCGCTGCTCCCGCTCGCAAGTGAAATCAGGCGAACACGATCGGAAGCGCTAGCCACCAAAAATCGCCCGGCCGATGCGCACGTGGGTCGCTCCTTCGGCAATCGCGGCCTCGAAATCGTTGCTCATGCCCATCGACAAAATTGGAAGCGCAACGCCGGATCGCTCCTCGAGCGCACGACCTAACTCGCGCAACGCGCGAAAAACCGGTCGCACCGACTCCTGGTCGTCGACCAGCGGCGCCATCGTCATCAACCCGAGCGGCCGCAATCCGGCGTGGCCAATCACCTGGTCGAGCAACGCATGAGCGTTCTCGGGTGCGCAACCAGCCTTTTGCATCTCGCCAGCTACGTTGATCTCGAGCAGTACGTCGACCGACTTTCCGGCGGCCTCAGCTTGCCGAGCCAAGGCCTCAACCAGCGACGGGCGATCGACCGACTGTATGACGTCGAACAACTCGACCGCTGTCTTCGCCTTGTTGGATTGCAGACTGCCGATCATGTGGAGCTGGGCATCACTTGGCAATGGGACCGCGAACTTCGCTTTGGCGTCCTGCACGCGATTCTCGCCAAAGACCCGCATCCCGAGCGCATATGCTTCATCGACAGCGTCGCGTCCGACGGTCTTTGTGACTCCGACAATAGTCACGCCAGAAGGATCGCGCCCTGCGTTCTCTGCCGCCAACGTCACGCGTTCCTGGACAGCCGAGAGCCGCTGAGCGAGTGCCGAATCGAGCCGTACTTCGGTCATTCGACCACCGCGATGATCGAACCAAAGCGGCCCGTCGTCGGCCCTTGCCCACGATGCGAAAACCATGACGGTCCACCGCAGTTGGTGCAGATCCCGGATCGTTCGATGGCATCGTCACGCAGACCAGCCGCCCGCAACTGCAGGTAGTTCGCCTCGGCCAGGTCGAAATGCCACTGCCCGTTCGGCTTGTTCAGAGCTGCTTCGCCACCGGGAACGCCCAGATCGTTCCATGAGTCTGCCACTTCGTCGCCAACCGCATAGCATGCGGCGCAGATTCCCGGACCAATGAATGCCAGCGTCTCTTCCGGTCCGCTTCCGAACGATTCCACCATCGCGGTGACTGTGGCGCCGCTCACATTGGACACCGTCCCGCGCCAGCCGGCATGCACGACGCCGACCGCTCGAGTCTGTGGATCGCAAAGCACAACCGCGAGACAGTCGGCATGCGTCATCATCACCGCCACACTCGGATCGTTCGTGACCAGGCTGTCGAACTTCCCGAACAATCCGGTGCCGGGAGCCGACCCAGTGCCGGCTTTTCCGCGAGGGACGACTCCGACCTGGTTCCCGTGCACCTGATGCGCGGTCACCAGTGAGGTTGGGTCGACCCCGATGCGGTCACACCAGTACTGCCGCATCTGCCAGGCGTCGTGCGGGTCCCGTGGCTCGGAATAGGAGATGTTGCCGTCGGCGTTGCCAAGTCCGGGAACCCGCCGCGTGATGCCATGTCGGACGAACGGCAGCCGCCCGATTTGCGTGCCCTGCAATGGCTGGAGATCGCTTGGAATCGTCATTCGCCAGTTTCTTCTCGTGCTGCATCAAATATCATGCGGTCGATCAACGTTTCGACCGGGGCGCGATCGTCGGTATAGGGTCGATCGTCCGCCGAGTTCATACGAAGATTGCCGTCTGCGAAGACTTCCGCCGCCACAATCTGCTGATTCGATCCCGGCTCCACCGAGCGCAATCGTGTCTCGATCTGTTCGAGCGTAACTTCCTGCTGGGAAGCGATCACCATCGTATTGTCGTATCCCTGCACGTCCACAAGCCATACCGACGGAAAGACCGCGCTGAGCATAGATGATAGAGCGTCCACCAGACGGAAGTCCGTTTCCGACCTCCCGACGTTGACGACTACCACACCGTCATCGCTCAAGTGATCGGCAACCAGCTGAAAGTACTCCCTGGTCGCCAGATGAAATGGAATATAGGGTTGGCGATAGGCATCGAGCGCGACCAGATCGTAGGTCGCGTCCGAAGTCTCCAGAAAGTACCGGCCGTCTTCAGCGAAGGTCGCGAGTCGTGGATCGTCGAGATCGAAATACTCCTCGGCCAGTTCGAGGACGGTCGGATCGATCTCGACCCCGTCGATCGCAAGGTCTGGATAGGTTGCCAGCAGTGATCGCGCGGACGTGCCGCCAGCGAGACCGACGATGAGCGCTCGTTCCGGATCGACACCCGCCATGGTCGGCGCCAGCAAGAAGTAGTCCCACGGACCACCGGTGAGCACTGAATTCGGGTCGAAGATCGAATGGATCGCGTGGCCATCGTTCAAGGCGAGCAGGTAGCGCCCGTCTTGCTCGAGCACCTGGATGTAGTTGTATTCCGACTCGGCCTCTTTCACGAGCACGCCGCGATAGGGCGGCTTGATCGTTCCCGCCGCCGTCGATGCATGGACAGCCAACGTCGCGGCCAGAAGGGCGGCAACCATGATCGCTCGTCGGCCTCCCTGAGTTGCCACGAGCCCAATCAGCGCCAAAATCATTAGTGTGGCGCCCATGATCAGGAAAGTCGCGCGTGTCCCGAAGAGCGGAATCAGCACGAGCACGGGCAAGAAGCTGCCCACGATGGAACCGACCGTTGAGAGCGCATAGATGTTCCCGGCCGTCTCGCCGCTCGAACGAATGTTCTGGGTACGCATGCGGATCGCGAACGGCGAAATACACCCGAAGAGGAGCATCGGAATCGCCATCAGCAGGAGAGTTGCGAAGAAGGAGCCGAAGAACACGCCGGCGTTCAAATCATCGAAGGCATCGATCGACAGCCTCAAAATCGGTCGAGCGATGACAGGAATGAGCGTTACCGAAAAACCCGCCAATCCGGCAATCACCAGCATGACGCCAAGCGACGGGTCTTTGTCCGCCAGGCGACCGCCAATCGTGTAGCCGATCGCCAGGAACGCCAATGTGAGCCCGATCAGATTGGCCCAGATGAATGTGGAGGTCCCGAAGTACGGCGCGAGCAGGCGCGACATTGCCAACTCGGTGCCAATGCTGGCGCCGCCGCATACGAACACCAGCGCGAGCAACAACCAGCGCTGGAACCGACCCTCGGCCGACGCGGCATCGCGAATCGCAGCATCTTCATTTGAAACGGTGGAGTCTGTTGAAGTCACAATCGAGAATCGGCGCCGCTCAGACCGCGGTACTCGGGGTCACGCTCCCCAGGTCGCTCGAACCGGCAACATGATCGCACGGGCATTTTCCTCCACGGACCGCAAATCGATACTTTTGCGGTCAATCCATGTTATCCGCAAAGTGTTGGCGTGCAGCCCAATACAGTCCTCTCCTTCGGTTTCGTGGTAAAACCTACCGTTCCTGCGGCTCATACGCCTCATTTGGAGGATGGCGTGGCTTCGATCACAACCGATATCGTCGATGCCTATGTCTTTCGACATCGCCATGGCCGCGCGCAGTTCTTGCTGCTTCGCCGCCGCGCCGAGCTGCCACTCGGCAACACCTGGCATGGCATTCACGGCCGCGTGTCCGAAAGTGAAACGTCACTGGAAGCTGCGCGGCGGGCGGTTCGTATCCAGACAGGTCTCTCGAACCTCGACGCGTTCTCCGCGGACTACATCAATCAGTTCTTCGATCACGCAACCGACACGATCGTGCTCGCGCCGGTCTTTGCGTTTCATATGACCGTCGACGCTCCGGTTTCGCTCGACGACGAGTTCGACGATTACGCATGGTGTGACCGGGACGAAGCCACTGGACGTCTCATCTTTGCTGGGCAACGCTGGGCAGTTCGGCACATCGAGGACATCGTCGCGAACCCTGCAGCCGACGCGGACTTCTATCGCCTCTCCTGATCCATTCACGGCCCCATCCAGGTCCTTTCAGTTCGGTCGGCTATAATCCACCCCTTGACCAGATCATCTGATCTGATTTCCGAGGTCCCCTTCCGCTATGGCCAACTTCCGTATCGAATCCGATCTCCGCCCCACTGGCGACCAGCCCCGCGCAATCGAGCAACTGGTCGATGGGCTGAACAACGATCTGAAGCGCCAGGTGCTTCTCGGCGTCACCGGTTCGGGCAAGACATTCACCATGGCCAACCTGGTCGAGCACTACAACCGCCCGACCCTGGTGCTGGCGCACAACAAAACGCTGGCCGCGCAGCTCTATTCCGAGTTCAAGGAGTTCTTCCCAAACAACGCCATCGAGTACTTCGTTTCGTACTACGACTATTACCAGCCCGAAGCGTACGTCGCGCGCACTGACACCTACATCGAAAAAGACACTGATATCAACGAGGAGATCGATAAGCTGCGGCACGCCGCTACCCGATCGCTGCTGACCCGTCCTGACACGTTGATCGTCGCGTCGGTCTCCTGCATCTACGGCCTGGGTTCACCAGAGGAATACCAGAACACGGTGATTTCCCTGCGGCGCGGCGCTCATGAGCGGCGCGATCAAGTGATTCGCCGTTTGCTGGACGTACAGTACGACCGCAACGACATGACCGTTGTGCGCGGTTCGTTTCGGGTCCGGGGCGACACGATCGAGGTCTTTCCCGCCTACGAGGAAATCGCGGTCCGGATCGAGTTCTTCGGTGATGAGATCGAACGCATTGTCGAGGTCGATCCGCTGACCGGCGAACTGCTGGTCGACCGCATCGAGATCGATATCTATCCGGCGCGACATTACGTCACGTCAGCCGACAAACTGCGTGCCGGTATTGCCGATATTCGGGTGGAACTGGCCGAACGGCTGGAGGAACTGCGCAACCAGGGGAAACTGGTCGAGGCGCAGCGGCTGGAGCAACGCACCAATTACGACCTCGAGATGATGGAGGAAACCGGATTCTGCTCCGGCATCGAGAACTATTCGATGCACCTCTCGCGGCTGAAGCCGGGCGAGCAACCGCATACCCTGCTCGACTACTTCCCGAAAGACTTCCTGATGATCATCGACGAGTCTCACATGTCGATACCTCAGGTGCGCGGCATGTATGCGGGCGACCGCGCCCGCAAGGATGTCCTCGTGGAACACGGATTCCGATTACCGTCGGCGCGTGACAACCGTCCGCTGACGTTTGACGAATTCGACCGCATGCTCAACCAGATCGTCTATGTGTCGGCGACGCCGGGACCGTTCGAGCGCGAGGTCGCCCAGCGGACCGTGGAACAGGTCATTCGCCCAACCGGGTTGATCGACCCCTCGATCTCGGTGCGCCCCACCAAGGGACAGATCGACGATTTGCTCCGCGAGATCAATCTGCGCGTCGGCAAGGGCGAACGCGCCCTGGTTACCACGCTCACGAAGCGCATGGCGGAGGATCTGGCCGACTACCTCAAGGAAATGGGGATTCGCACGCACTATCTGCACAGCGAAATCGATACCTTCGAGCGCATCGAGATCTTGCGGGACTTGCGGCTTGGCATCTACGACGTCGTCGTAGGCATCAACCTGCTGCGTGAAGGGCTCGACCTCCCCGAGGTGTCGCTGGTGGCGATTCTGGACGCAGACAAGGAAGGCTACCTGCGCTCGGAAGGTTCGCTCATTCAGACGATCGGCCGAGCCGCGCGGCACGTCGATGGCGCGGTCATCATGTACGCGGACACGATGACCAAATCGATGAACGCGGCGATCGAGGAAACCTACCGTCGCCGCGAAATTCAGATCAAATACAACTCCGATCACGGAATCGAGCCACGCGGCATCGTCAAAGAGATCAAGGACATCACCGAACGCGTGCGTCAGGTTGCTGAGGACGCTGCCGAGTACCGCACCGACCGCTCCGACCAACCTGGAGTCATCATGCAGATGCCCAAGGATGAACTGGTGCGCATGATCAAGGACCTCGAAAGTCAGATGAAAACTGCAGCAAAGAATCTCGAGTTCGAGAAAGCGGCATTGCTGCGCGATCAGATCGTCGAGTTGCGACGCATGTCGGAGCTCGATTCAGCCATTGCGGGCGCGCCAGTTGCTCGCGCCTGAGAAAGGATTGGTTCGTTGACAGGTTATCCGAATGCGACGGGTGGACTGCAGTTCCGCCTGCTGGTCGCACTCCTCGCGCTGATGATTGCAGTCGCCAGCGCCGGAACCCTGGCCCAGGACGCTACACCAGAGTCCACCGACGACGCGTCGTCCAGTGAGCTCACAAGCGAACTTCCACCCCCTGATCTCCCGACATCCAATCAGCAGGGGTATCAGTTCCAGATCGAATCGGACTCTCGCATCGATCTGGATGCGGTTCCGCGCGAAGCACCTGTTTACAAGCTGAACTGGAAAGAACCAACAGCGGCGCGCACCGAGCGCATCGCAGAGAACCTTGGCATCGAGGGCGAAGTCAACGACCGGGGCAACGGCTCATTCGACATCCAGGGCGACCAGGAGCTCTATGTCTCCGCTGGTCTCGTCCAGTTCTTTTCACCGGATCAACCGGAAGAGGGTGAACTGCCGGATGACGAGACCGCCATCGGCTACGCCCGCGAATGGTTGCGCACGGCTGGCCTGCTGCCGAACAATGTCGATGACGGGACGGTTGTCAGCAGATCCGAGGAGACGCAGCGCGTCATCGTGCAGTTCATACCGCTCGAACCGGAGAATCTGGTGGCAGCCTACCCCAGCGCAGTGGTCACCATTGGCCCGAACGGTGAAGTGATCGAAGCCTCGGTTCGTTGGCCAGTCATCGACCGCTACGACATCTACCAACTGCGCGAACCAACCGACGCCTGGGCAGAGGTCGCCAGCGGCGAGGCGTTCCTGGACGTTCAGTTGCCGGAAGGCGTCGCGGACGATCAGGGCGTGGTCAAGGGACGCGCGACCTA
This sequence comes from Thermomicrobiales bacterium, assembly GCA_041390825.1. Taxonomy (NCBI): domain Bacteria; kingdom Pseudomonadati; phylum Thermomicrobiota; class Thermomicrobia; order Thermomicrobiales; species Thermomicrobiales bacterium. The sequence continues at coordinate 7,534 of JAWKPF010000043.1, read as the reverse complement.
CTCCTCCATCGAGATCGGCTACACGACCGCCGGACTCCCCGGCGGCGACCAGTATCTCCAGCCGGTCTACATCTTTGTTGGACGGTTCGTTCCAGAGGGTAGCGATTCATCGTATCGTATCCGCGCATATGTCAGCGCCGTCGCGAACAGCGGCGCGCCCGTTGGATAGGATTCGATCGCGCGTGACCGAACGAAAATATCTGGTGCTCAACGGTCCCAATCTCAACCTGCTCGGTACCCGCGAGCCGGCGATCTACGGCCACACGACGTTGCAGGACATCGTCGCCGGTCTCGAAGCGCAGGCCGCGGCCGCCGACCCACCTGCCACGATCGTGGCGCTGCAATCGAACCATGAGGGAGTGCTGGTCGATGCCATCCAGACCCACGGCCCGGACTCGAACGCCATCATCATCAACCCCGGGGCGCTGAGCCACTACAGCATCGCGCTCCGGGACGCGCTCAGCGGCGTGGGCACTCCCGCAATCGAGGTTCATATCAGCAACATCCACGCACGCGAGTCTTTCCGCCATCACTCCGTGATCTCGGCAGTCGCGCGGGGGCAAATCGTGGGCCTCGGTGTCGACGGGTACCGGCTGGCGCTCGATTTCTGTTTGAAGACCTACCCGTAGCCGAGGGATCTCATGACCAATCGTGTCGAGCAACTTCGATCCGTTCTTGCCTCTGAAGATTGGGATGCGATCCTGATCTCCGATCAGGACAACCGGTATTTCGTCAGCGGTTATCGGGCTGACGATCACTCCGGTCGTTCCGCCGGAGTGTTACTCGTTACCCCTTCGTCCGCGCAGCTCTATACCAACCCGAACAACATCGACTGGGCTCAGGCCGCGGCTCCGGAATTCGAGGCCGTCAAGTCGACCGCTCCATGGGAAAAGCAGGTCGGCGAAGCCATCAAGGCTGACGGCGCAAGACGGGTCGGAATCGAAACCGCCACCCTGCCACATGACTCCTTTGTTCGCCTGAGCGAGCACCTCGGCAGCATCGAGATCGTTTCGATCGGGGACCAAATCGACCGCCTGCGTTGGGTCAAGACGCCCGAAGAGGTCAGCTACCACCGGCGGGCGATCGAGATCACCGACATCGCGTACGAGCGGGCGCTCGAGGCGCTGCGGCCGGGTATCACCGAACGCGAAATCGCCAATCTGATCGCAATCTCGTTTCTCGATCAAGGCGCCGACGGCTGGGGATTCCCGCCCACGGTGGCGTTCGGTCCAAATTCGGCCAAGCCGCACCACGAACCTGGTGATCGTCCCCTGGAGGAGCACGAGGCGATCATCATGGATATCGGCGCCACGGTGCATGGCTATACCGCCGACCTGACTCGCACCAATTGGCTCGGAGAGCCGCCTGCTCAACTGGCGGAGATTTACACTATCGTTCAGGCTGCCCAGGATGCCGCGCTTGCTACGATTCGTGCCGGTGTTCCTGCGAACGTGGTCGATGCGGCGGCGCGTGATGTGATCACAGCGGCCGGATACGGTGAGCAGTTCGTCCATGGTCTTGGACATGGAATTGGGGTTCGCATACATGACGGCCCATTCATGCATTCCAGGAACGACGACCCGTTGCCTGCCAACTCGATCCTCACGGTCGAGCCAGGCATCTACTTGCGAGGATTTGGTGGAGTACGCATCGAGGATGTCGTGCTCGTGACTGATGAAGGACATGAGGTGCTGACGCGCGCGCCCAAGAAGCCGCGGGTCAGATAAGGAGAAAGCGCATTGATCGAGACTGGAGATGTCCGAAAGGGCACGACGATGGAGTTCGACAACCGGTTGGTGAAGGTTGTCGATTTCTCGCACAACAAGCAGGGGCGCGGCTCCGCTCAACTGCGCATGACGCTCCGTGACCTTCGGACCGGCGCGATAACGACTCATTCCGTTCAGGCTGGCGCGCGGTTTCCTGCCGTACGGTTGGAGCGCAAGCACGTTCAGTTCCTGTACCGGGATGCTGACGGCTTCAACTTCATGGACCTGGACACGTTCGATCAGTTCACGCTGAGCGAATCCGCCGTCGGCGACGCTGCCAAGTTCCTCAAAGAGAATGACGAGCTCGACGTCATGACGTGGCAGGACGAACCGATCGACCTGGAGCTGCCGACATCGGTCACGTTGGTCGTCACTGAGACCGATCCCGGGCTCAAGGGCGACACCGCCTCCGGCGGCACGAAACCGGCCACGCTCGAGACGGGGCTGGTGGTCAACGTTCCCCTCTTCATCGAAATCGGCCAGCCGCTGCGGGTCGACACCCGCACCGGCGAGTACATCGAGCGCGCCTAACCTGTTCCTGGAGGAAAGTTCGCGATGCCAGACAACGCCGCTTCCTGGGAAGACATTGCCGATTTCATTCAGGACGCCGCCCGTCAGATGCGCGAGTTCGGCCTGACGACGCTCGATGTCGAGCACGAAGGGTCGCGTGTGCGCATCAAGATCGAGGCGCCGCGCAAAGTCGTAGTCGATTCGGCACCAGAGACCGTCTCGGTTCAGACTTCGACACCGGCGCCCTCGAAGCAGGACGACGGACAACTGGTGGTGACATCGCCGATGATCGGCACGTTCTACGCGTCGCCAAGCCCGGGAGAACCGCCGTTCGTCCAGGAAGGCGACGAGGTCGAAGCTGGTCAGGTGATCGGCATCATCGAAGCGATGAAGATCATGAACGAGATCACCTCCGAGCATGGCGGCATCGTGAGCAAGATCCTGGTCACCAATGCGCAGCCGGTCGAGTACGGACAGCCGCTGGTGCACATCACCCCGCTCGATTAGCAAGTCATGCTCGACACGCCACGCACAGTTCGAGAGGTCACGGATCGGATCCGTGACCTTTTCGCGTCAGACCCGACGCTCGCCGACATCTGGATTTCTGGCGAGGTGCTGGAGCTGACAGTATCGCGGTCTGGACACGTCTTCTTCACGCTGGCCGGAGACGACGCCCGCATGCGCTGCGCGATGTTCCGCATGAATGCATTGCGACAACGGTCCCTACCCTCCCCCGGCGCATCGTGCGTCGCGCATGGGAAGATCGAGGTCTACCCGACCGACGGTAGCTATCAGTTTTATGTCGATTTGATCGAGGAGGCGGGCATCGGTCTCGCCGCGCTCGAGCTCGAGCTCCTGCGTCAGCAACTCGAAGCCGAAGGGCTCTTTGCGGAGTCACGCAAGCGAAAAATCCCCGAGCGCCCTGCGGTCATTGGGATCATCACCTCATCCTCGGGCGCGGTTTGGCACGACATACAAAACGTCATGCGGCGGCGCAACCCGTTTGCCCGGCTCATTCTGGCGTCTGCAGCCGTTCAGGGTGATGCAGCTCCCGCTGAACTCGTTGCCGCCCTGCGCACGCTGCTGGCAGTCGATCCGCCCGACGTCATTGTCATTGCTCGCGGTGGTGGATCCGCCTCAGACCTGGCAGCCTTCAACGATGAGAATCTGATACGCGCCGTCTTCGCCGCTCCTGTCCCCGTCATCAGCGCGATCGGTCATGAGACCGATTGGACGCTCCTCGATCTGGTTGCGGATCTCCGGGCGCCTACACCGAGCGCTGCCGCCGAGCTCGTCTCCCCGGCCATTCTCGGCGATCTGCGATCGCTGCGCGAGTCGTTGGCGCTTCATGCAGATCGCTTCGAGCGGGAGCTGGCGATTCGTATCGTCGATGTGGAACGGATTGGCCACCGTATCGACCAACGTGGCTTCCAGGACCGTTGGGATCAATTGCGGCAGTTGCAGTCTTCGCTGCCGCAAGCCGTCCAATCGAGACTCGACCGAACCAACGATCGGCTCCGTCACGCTGTCGCCGTCATGGACGCATTGTCCCCAGCGAAAACCATGGAGCGCGGGTATGCTTTCGTGGAGCATGGAGGCACGGGTCGGCCCGTGCGCGCTGCTGCCGAGCTCGCCCCTGGCGATGCCATTCGTACCCGGTTTGTCGATGGTTCGGTCGAGTCGTTGGTAACCTCGACCGCTTCGTGATCCCAAGAGAGTCGATGTCTACCGACCTGGTTACCGAGATCGCAAACTGGCAACACGCGAGTGTCGACGGCACGTTCGAGGAGTCGATGGCTGCGCTGGAAGCCATTGTTGGGCTCCTGGATGCAGGTGACTTGACGCTCGATCAATCGCTCGCATGCTTCGAGCTGGGAGCGCGATTGAGCCATCGCTGCCAGCAACTGCTCGAACGCGCCGAGCTGCAAATCGAAATGGTGCAGCGATCGCTCGACACCGAAGCGGCATCCGAGCCTCCCTTCTAGACGCATCCATGCACGAAGACACGTTGCCAGTCGGAAAACTCCCGTTCGATCTGCTCGGATCGCTCCTTGCCGGTCTCTCGCTGGACGATGAGTCTGTGGTGGTCGGTCCGGGACTCGGACGCGACGCCGCGGTCATCGATATCGACGGAACACTGCTCGTCATCAAGAACGATCCCGTCACGTTCGTCACCCAGGAAGCTGGCCATTACCTCGTCAACGTCAATGCCAACGATCTGAGCTGCCTGGGCGCGGTTCCGCGCTGGATGCTCGTCACAGCGCTCTTGCCGGAAACTGGCTCTACGCCGTCCCTGGTCGCCGATCTCTTTCAGCAGCTGACCGTGGCCTGCAAGGAACTCGGAATCTCGCTCATTGGCGGACACACCGAGATCACAGAAGGCGTGCCTCGACCGCTGCTCGTGGGAACACTGATCGGCACGGCCGGACCGTCCGGACTGCTCCACCCCGGACGCGCCCAGCGCGGCGACCGGCTACTGCTCGCCCGTCCTGCTGGCATCGAAGGAACCGCGCTTCTTGCCCTCGAGCGCCCGGAGGAACTGAACCAACGCTTCGGAGCGGAGTTCGTCGTTCGCGCTCAGCGACTCCTGCATGATCCCGGCATCTCCGTCGTAGGAATCGCGCGCGCGTTGCTGGAAACGGGCGCCGTGACCGCCTTGCACGACCCCACCGAGGGCGGTGTCGCCAATGGTGTGCGCGAGATCGCTGCCGCATCGGGGCTGGGAGCGATCATGGATCGTGGTCTGGTTCCGTTGCTCGATGAAACGCAGCAGATCGCGGCGCACTTCCACATCGACCCGCTCGGAATGCTCTCTTCCGGAACCCTTCTGGCTGCGGTTTCCGCGTCAGAGGTCGATCGAGCGATCGCCCGATGTAACGAACTCGGCGTCCAGACTGCCGTGATCGGAAAACTCACCGCGACTACAACCGGCTTTCAACTTGTCGAATCCAATCGCTCGGGCGAGCTCCCGGTGTTTCAAACAGACGAGGTAACGCGCGCGCTCGCCATGGGCCGCTAGAGGAGTCGAACACGTGTCGAACGGAATCATCGTCGCATCGTCCAACGGCTCTGTTGGGATCGAAGCGGCTATCGACGTCCTGCGCGGTGGTGGATCCGCCATGGATGCCGTCGTGGTCGCGCTTTCACTTGTCGAGGCGAACCCAGAGGATCACAGCGTCGGTTATTCCGGACTCCCCAATATGCTCGGCCAGGTCGAACTCGACGCAAGTGTCATGGAAGGAAAAGGGCTACGCGCGGGAAGCGTTGCCGCGCTCCAGGACTATCAGGATGCCGCGCAACTCGCCCGTTCGGTGATGGACGGGCTCCCGCATGTCCTGATCGTTGGCGAAGGAGCGCGGCGCCTCGCAGCAGAAACGGGTCTCGAATCGAAGGATCTGACCACCCCCGAATCGATGGCGGTCTGGCGCTCCCGCACGGACGAGCTTGCACTCCTCGGCTCGGCGCAACAGGACTACTACGCGCACATGCGTGACCTCGTCTCGCGGATGAGCTCGGACCCGCAATTGGTCGAAGCGCATGGCACCGTCAACTTCCTTTGTCAGGACAAGTTCGGACGCATTGCCTCAGGGGTCAGCACGTCGGGATGGGCATGGAAGTACCCGGGACGCGTTGGAGACTCTCCCATCATCGGTGCGGGCAACTACTGTGATGATCGGTGGGGCGCAGCTGCCTGCACCGGGCGTGGAGAGATGGCCCAGCGTTGCTGCACCGCGCACAGCGTGGTCACCTTCATGCGATTCGGCATGTGCCTCGAGGATGCCCTCAAGCAGGCCATGCTCGATCTGAAGCAACTGGACGATCCATTTGCCAGCGAGATGAACATCGTTGGACTCGACAAGGACGGAAACGTCGGCGCAGTGTCGTCGACACCGGGCAAAACCTATGTCGTGATGGACGAATCGATGTCGACCTGGGACGAACGGGAACGTCTCATCGTCGACATCTTTGCGTAGGCGCAGTTGACTCGCCTGATCGATGACGACGAACGAAGGGCGCGCCTCGGACGCCGCCACCTGCTGGCGGACGGCCACCGAGCCGAGACGCCTGCGGACGTCGCCAACGCGCTCACGGCCATCCACAGCACCGACCATACCTCGACCGTGCTTGGAGTGCTGGCTCGCACATCATCCCTTTCGATTCCTGACGTGGAGCGGGCTCTCTATCTGGACCGTTCGATCGTCCGCGTGCTCGGTATGCGGCGAACGATGTTTGCGGTGGACTACCGCCTGGCTCCCGCCGTGTGGTCGTCGTTCGATTCCACGGTTGCACGCGATCAGGAGCGGCTCCTCGTGCGTTACATGCATGCGGCAGGGATCGACGATCCTGCTGGCTGGATCGAGGAGTCTCAGCGCCGCCTGCTTGCGTTTCTGGCAGACCATCCGGAAGCCACAAGTGCCGAGATCGGAGAAGGCGATCCGTACCTGAGCGCTCGCCTTCCAATTAGCGGCCCAGGTGACACCCTGACGACACAGTCAGTTGCCAGTCGGTTACTGACGCTCTTGTCGGCCAAGGGCATTGTGCTGCGTGGGCAACCACGCGGAAGCTGGACGTCCTCACAGGTCAGCTGGGTCGAGACAACCCAATGGCGAAATGACTGGCCAGATCGCCCCGGCGCCGACGATGGTGACCTCCAAATCGCCCGTTCGTGGTTGGCCGGGCACGCGCCAGCCACGCTCGAAGATCTTGCCTGGTGGACTGGATGGCCGAAAGGCCGCTCGCGCAAGGCTCTGGATCGCGCAGGCGCTATCGAGGTGCAAACGAGCGCAGGTCCCGGTTTTGTGCTGCCTGACGATGTCGATCCTGTGGAATCGGCTGGCCCATGGGTCGCGCTCCTGCCCGGACTCGATTCGAGCACCATGGGCTGGAGAAACAGAGCGTTCTATCTCGGTAACCATGCGAAGCGGGTTTTCGACAACGTCGGCAATGGAGGTCCCACCGTCTGGGTCGATGGCCGAATTGTCGGCGGATGGGCGCACCGGGATTCAGGAGAGGTGGCTTTCGAGGTTTTCGACGATGTAGGGCGAGAGGCTCTGCTCGCAATCGAGACCCGCGCCGACCAGCTGGAATCGATTCTGAAGGATGTGCGCATCAAGCCTCGCGCACGGCGCTACACCGCTTCCGAGCGCTCACTGCTCTGAGCAGCACTGCCTGATGCAACAGCAAGACCGCCGATCGTTGCCGACCGGCGGTCTCCGAGATTCGCACGCGTGGTAGTGGCTAAAGGTCCTTGTTGAGCG
>JAWKPF010000042.1 GCA_041390825.1 Thermomicrobiales bacterium | reverse complement strand
ACGATGTGCGGAATGGTGATCGCAACGGTGTTGAACAGCGCGGTGCGGAATTCCGGGTCGTGCAGGACGGTGCGGTAGTTCTGGAGACCGACGTAGACCGGGGAGGAGAGCATGTCCCAGCGGGTCAGGCTGAGATAGAGCGAAGCGCCGAGCGCGATCAGGAAGAAGACGGCGAACCCAAGAAACACCGGGGCGATCATGGCATAGCCCCAGAGCGCTTCGTTGCGCGCCCGCCGGCCGAACCGCGCGGGAGGCGCGCTCTGGCTGGCGGTCGCATCGACTGGGATGGAGCTGAATGTCATCGAGACCCTGCTGGTGTGAGCTGATTCCGGTATACGACGCGTTGGCGGTGCGGGGCGAATGCCGCCCTGACACCTGCGATCGCCGTGAACGGCGACGCTGCAGAAGCTCCTGCGTGCCAAACGCCGGTACCACTATAGAAGCGGCACCGGCGTTTGTGTGTGCGGAGATCGCGAGACGGTCTAGAGCACCGCGTCCGCGGCGGCTGCGGCCTTGGGGCCGATCTCCTCCGGCGCGATGTTGCCGGCGAAGCCCTCGATGACGACCTTCTGGATCTCGATCTGCCATTCGAAGCCGACCGGCGGATCGGGAACCTTCTGTGCGTAGTCGAGCGCGTCGACGAAGACCTGCAGGTTCATGTCCGGATTGGCTTGCAGCCAAGGTTCCTGCAGTCCAGCATAGGCGGGTATGGTCGCGCCGGACTCGCCGAGGATCGTTTCGGCTTCAGGGCCAGCAAGGAACTTGACGAATTCGAGCGAAGCGCCCGGATTCGCGCCGCTCGCCCAGATGACGTTTGCCAAGCCGTGGGTCACGGTGGCGCGTTCCTTGCCTTGTGGCAGCGGGGCGACATCGATATTGGCATCGGCCGCGCCATAGGTGCCCGCGCGGAACGAGCCGCCCGGCATCATGGCCACCTGACCGGCCGGGAAGAGGGTATCGGCCACCGGATTCGACTGCTGGATTGCGATCGAGGGCGACAGCTCATCCGTGAAGAAGCCGGTCAGATAGACAAACGCTTCGGACGCTTCAGGCGAACCGACCGTCGAGGTCTTGAGATCGTCGCTCAGCAGCGTGCCGCCGTTCTGGTAGATGAAGTTGTAGTAGTTCTCCTGCCAGCTCGTTTGCAGACCCGCGCCCCAGACGCCCGCGCCGGCATCGGTGAGCTGCTCGCCGACCGAGCGGAAGGTTTCCCAGGTCCAGGTGTCGTCCGGATAGGCAACCCCGGCGGCATCGAAGATGTCCTTGTTGTAGAAGAGCGCGATGGTGTCGAAGTCGCGCGGGATGCCGTACTGCACGCCGTCCCACTGGTACATCTCGACCAGCGGCGCGGCGAAATTGGCCGTGTCGATGCCACCATCTCCGCCGACGATCGAGGTGATTGGCAGCAACGCGCCAGCAGAGGCGTAGACCGGAAGCGATGCCGAATTGATCCAGAAGACATCGAACGTCTCACCACCGGCGACGCCGGTTTGGAGTTTGGTCCAGTAATCGGCCCAGGGGACGATCTGGGGTTCGACCGTGATGTTCGGCTGAACTGCCTTGAAGGCTTCGATCTGGGCGGTGATGGCCGCTTCCTGGGCAGTGTCCCAGAACCCGTAGGTGATGGTGACTTCCTCGCCAGCATACGGAGCCACCTCGGCGACGGGGGATTGCCCGAGCGCGACTTTCGGCAGCGCTCCCGCGAGCGCAAGCGCCGAGAGACCGCCGGCCGCGCCAAGCAGCGAACGACGGGTAACCTGGGTGTCGAACGGTTTCTTCACGAATTGCTCCTCCGTTGACGCAACACTCCGGCGATTCGCCGGAACGCGCATACAGCAACGAACCGCGGCCACCGCACGTGGCGATTTGAGTGTACGTCGGAGTTGGTTTTCTGCACAGCAGACGAGTCAGGTATGGACCACGTGGATGCACCCACGAACGAAGCGGCTCGGGGTCGTGCAACGCCGCCGTCTTACCGCAATCCTCAGGTTGCCGTGCTAGACTGGCGCTCCACAGGCGCAATTCTCAGTAACGAAGTTGGCTTTGCAACAGGAGGACGCTGTTGGGACGCTACATTCTCGGGCGGCTCCTGAGTCTTGTCTTCGTGCTGTTCGCAGTTTCGTTGATTGCGTTCCTGCTGATGCATGCCGTGCCGGGCGGCCCGTTCGATATCGGCGAGCGCCGCTTGCCGGAAGCGACCCGCATGGCGCAGATGGAAAAGTACGGGCTGAACGAGCCCCTCTACGAGCAGTATCTGCGCTATATGTGGCATGCGGTTCGACTCGATTTCGGTGTGCCGTTCCAACGCCCGACCGAAACCGTGACAGGGCTAATCGCCAGCCGCTGGCCGGTGACGATCGCCATTGGCATCCCGACGATCATCATTGCCTATACCTTCGGCACGTTGTTGGGAGTGATTGCCGCAACCCGGCAAAATAGTTGGATCGACTACCTGGTGACGACGGTTGGCACCCTGGGGTTGACGGTTCCAAGCTGGGTGATCGGCACCTGGCTGGTGTTGATGCTCAGTGTGCGCTGGGACCTGTTGCCCACCGGGGGGTGGGGTGAGCCGAAGCATTACATCATGCCGGTCATCGCCTATTCGCTGGCGCCGATGGCGCTGGTGGCGCGCTATACCCGGCTGACCCTGATCGAAACAATGCGCTCGGACTACGTGCGCACGGCGCGCGCCAAGGGGTTGAACGAAAAGCGCATCATGGCCGGGCATATCGCGCGGAATGCCGCGATTCCCTGGGTAACGGTGCTGCTGCCGGAGATTCCCAACATCCTGACCGGCTCGATTTTCATCGAGGCGATTTTCAACATCCCGGGCCTGGGCTCCTACTTCGTCACGAGCACGATCAGCCGCGACTACCCGATGATCCTGGCGCTTACCTTGCTGATTGCGGCGCTTTGGGGCGTGACCTATTTGATCACCGATCTCCTCTACACCGTGCTCGATCCGCGCGTGCGGCTGGTGGGAGGGCGTGTCGGATGATGGACCCCATCGAGCTCTCCGGCGACATTCAGCAGCCGGCGCTCATCGACCAAAGCGAAGCCCAAACCGGACGGCGATACCGCACCAATTTTCAGCTGGCGGTCGACCGGTTCAAGCGGCAGAAGTTGGGCATGGTGGGATTGGTGATCGTGCTGCTCCTGCTCGCGGTGGCGATCTTCGCGCCATGGATCGCCCCGACGCACTATTCCAAGGCGGACCTGCTGGCGGTGAATCTCTTCCCCAGCCGGGAATATCCGATGGGCACCGATCAGATCGGACACAACTATCTGAGCCGCGTGGTGTACGGGATTCGCACCTCGTACATGGTTGGGTTCCTGGCGGTGATCGTGGCATGCGCCATCGGGATTCCACTGGGGATCGCGGCCGGGTTGCGTGGTGGCGCCACCGACTTCGTCATCATGCGCATCATCGAGATCATGACTGCTTTTCCTGGTCTGCTGTTTGCCATCTTCCTTCTTTCGGTCGTCAACAGCGGAGTGACGGACTTCCTCTTCAGCAATCAGGTGCTGAATGTGGTCTTCGTGATCGGCGTGACGACCTGGGTTGGCGTGTGCCGGTTGACCAGAGCGCAGATGCTGACCCTGCGCGAACGCGACTTTGTCGAAGCGTCCGAAGCGCTGGGAGCCACCAAGTTTCATATTGCGGTCAAGCACCTGCTGCCGAACGCGGTTCCGCCGCTGATCATTGCCATCACGCTGTTGATGCCGACTGCCATTTTTGCCGAAGCAGGGCTGAGTTTTCTGGGACTCGGAATCAACGAACCGGTGCCAAGCCTGGGCAAGATGGTGGCCGACAGCCGGCAGTACATCCAGCTCTATTGGTATCTGGGACTCTTCCCGACCCTGGCGATTGCGCTCACGGTGATCGGGTTCGCGTTCCTTGGCGACGGCTTGCGCGACGCGCTCGACCCGCGCCAGAATTGATTCACTTTTGCGTCAACCCGCCGGTGCTGTTGCTGGACGTCCCAGTCAGTTCCGGCGCAAAGGAGCAAACATGACTGACAACGACGGTCAGAACGAAGTCAAGCCGGGGTTCGTCTTGCAACATCCCATCACCCGGCGCACGGTTATCGGAAGCTCGATGGCCGCGGGACTCGGCATTTTCGGTGGCGGAATGCTGCGCGGCACGTCGGCGGCGCCGTCTGGATCCGGCCGCATAGCCCGGCAGGGAGCGCAGGACGAGGAACCAACACCAGCGGAGCATCAGGTGTTGGTCATGGTGTCCGATGCGTCGGTCGCCAAGGTGATCGATTTCTACGTCTATGTCTACCAGCGGGTTGGCGTGGCCGACCTCTTCAGCGAACCGCTGGTGCGTGTCAATAAGGAATTCGGTATCGAGCCAGCGGCCGCCGAGTCGTGGGAAGGCTCCGAAGACGGCATGACCTGGACCTTCAAGATCCGGGAAGGTCTGATGTGGAGCGACGGCAACCCGCTGACCGCGAACGACTGGGTCGCGACCTTCCAGAACGCTGCGAATCCGGAATCCGCCTGGGACTTCACCTGGTACTTCCAGGGTGTGCTCAAGAACTGGACCGAGGCGACAGCCGGCGAGATGCCGGTCGATCAGATCGGTGTGCGCCTGGGCGCGAACGAGTACGAGCTGGTCTTCGAGACGATTGCGCCCGCCCCCTATCTGCCGGCCATGCTGCTCTATTCCCTGCCGCTGTCGGCGGCCGGACTGGCAGCCAACGGGTTGTTCTACAACACCGATCCGGCGACGGCGATCTCGGCCGGTCCGTACATTCTCTCCGAGTGGCTGCCGGACCAGGAGGTCCGCTATGTCCGCAACGAGGCCTACACCGGCACGTTGCCTGGTCTGGTCGATGAGGTGCGCTGCAAGCTGACCTCGCCGGACAACTACTTCGCGATGTATCAGGCCGATGAGATCGATTTCTACGCCAACCCGGCTCCGGCCGCGTTGACGATCATGCAGGGAGACGAGACGACCGCGGCCGAGATCTACTCGGGCGTGGGCGACTTCCCGACCTATTATGTCTTCTTCGACGTGACCTCGGAGCCATGGACCGACATCAAGGTTCGCCAGGCCTGGAGCCATGCGATCGACCGCGACGCGCTCAAGGCGAGCGTGCTTGGACCGAACGGTGTTCCGGCCTATTCATGGCTGGCGCCCGGCTTCCCCGGCAACCAGACCGCAGCGGTGGCGGACATCCAGGCCTACGATCCCGAGCTGGCGAAGTCGCTGCTGGCCGAAGCCGGTTATCCGGACGGCGAGGGCTTCCCGACCCAGCAGCTCATGCTGCGCGCTCCAACTCCGCTCGAGGAGACGGTGGGCCAGGCGATTGCCGCGATGATCAAGGAAAACCTGAACATCGATGTCGAAGTCGTCAGCCAGGACTCGCAGGGCTACATGGCTGCGTTGACCGCCAAGCCGACGCAAATATCGCTCGGGTTCATCCGCTACGGAATGGACTTCTTCGATCCGTTCAACATGCTGAGCGTTTGGCTCTCGGGCGGCCGTCATTCGTGGTCGAATCCGGACTTCGACGCTGGCGTGCGCGCGGCGGCGGAGTTCCTGGGCGATTCCGAAGAGCGCATCAAGATGTTCCAGGATGCGGAACGCATCCTGGTCGAGGATGTGCCGGCGGTCTTCGTCTACCACGGCGCCGAGGTGCAGTTCATCAAGCCGTGGGTGGCAGGCGACTTCAAGGCGCCGGATGCCAACGGCATCGCCGCTATGCACTGGCCGTCGTTCACGACCATGAGCACGGTTCCGGCCGAACTCTTCATCGCCGAGGGCGGTCCGGAGCGGTAACGCGGCAGGCAGCACGCGGCTGTCAGCACGCAGATTTGGATTGTGAAAGGGGGCGCGAGAAATCGCGCCCTCTGTTTTGTCGAGATGGAGGTCTGGATGCACATCGAGGAAAAGCTCGCGGCGATGGGGCTGGTGTTGCCCCCGGAGGTGAAGTCGGCGCCGGGGAGTTCGCCGCCGCACTACATTCGCGTGCGCAACGGAATCGCCTACCTCTCCGGTCAGGGCGCCCGCAATGCCGATGGAACCAGCGCGGGGCCGTTTGGCAAGGTGCCGTCCGAGGTTTCGATCGAGGCAGCCAGGGAGTCGGCCAAGGGATGCGCGCTTGCCCTGCTCGGCACGTTGCAGCGCGAGATCGGCGATCTCGACCGCGTGACGGCATGGCTCTCGGTCACCGCCATGGTGAACGCCGATCCCGGCTTCGCCCAGACCAGCGCGGTCACGAATGGCTTTTCGGAGTTCATCCTGGAGCTCTTCGGTGAAGAGATCGGGCGCCACGCGCGCGTTTCTCCAGGGATGGCAGCGCTCCCGGGCAACGCGTGCGTCATCATCGGCGCGACCGTCGAGATCGACGGATAGCGCGCTCGCCCTGAGCGCTTGGCACAGGTCTGGCGCTCAACGCGCCGCTCAATCGATGTCGAGGATTCGTCCTTCCTTGCTGGGCTCCTGAGCCGTCACCGGCAGGTGCGTGCTGCGTGCTGCATGCCGCCTGCTATGCTCCATCCATGACGATCGACGGGAGGAAAGAACGTGGCTGGTGAGATGTTTCCGGACGGGTTCGCGTGGGGGGCGGCGACGGCGTCGTATCAGATCGAAGGAGCTGTGCAGGAAGACGGGCGCGGATCGTCGATCTGGGACGTTTTCACGCATACCCCGGGCAAGGTGGTGAATGGGGAGACGGGCGATATCGCCTGCGATCACTATCACCGCTGGCGGGAGGATATCGGGCTCATGCGCGATATCGCGTTGCCGAACTACCGGCTGTCGCTCTCCTGGCCGCGGATCTTGCCCGAAGGGACTGGCCGTATCGAACCGAGAGGGCTCGATTTCTACGATCGGTTGATCGAGGGGTTGCTGGAGAGCGGTATCGAGCCGTGGGTGACGCTGCATCACTGGGATTTGCCGTCCGCGTTGTACGACCAGGGCGGCTGGGTGAACCGGGACACCACCGCCGCGTTTGCGGAGTTCACCGATGTGGTGACGCGCCGCTTCGGCGATCGGGTGAAACGCTGGATCACGCTCAATGAGCCGTGGTGCAGCGCAGTGCTGGGGTATGTGGTCGGCGTGCATGCGCCGGGGCGCCAGAACCTGCGAGAAGGATTGCAGGTGATGCATCACCTGTTGCTGGCGCATGGGTTGGCAATGCCGGTGATTCGCGCGAATGTGCCCGATGCCGAAGCAGGGATCTGCCTCAACCCAACCACGTTCTATCCCTATGGCGACAGTCAGGAAGACCTGGACGCCGCCCAGCGGGAGGACGGATTGCGCAACCGCGTCTGGTTCGATCCGCTGGCGGGCCGCGGCTATCCGGATGACATGGTCGATCTGTTCCGGGAGGTCTGGCCGGAGATTGGGCAGAACGACATGGAGATCATCGCGGCGCCGACCGATTTCATGGGAGTGAACTTCTACAACGGGGAGTACATCGAGGCGGCTCCCGAGCCGCCCCTCTATTCCCGCAGGATCAAGCCGGCGAATCTGCCGCGCACTGCCCTGGACTGGATCATCGAGCCGTCCGGTCTGATCGATACCGTGACCCGCATCCAGAACGACTACGGCGATGTCTGGAAAACGCAGTACATCTTCGAGAACGGCGCCGCGTTCGAAGATCGGGTCGTGGATGGGGCGATCGACGACCGCAAGCGTGTCCGGTATATCCACGATCATCTGGCGGCCCTGCACACGGCGATCGAGAACGGTGTGCCGGTCAAGGGGTATTTCGTCTGGACGCTGATGGACAACTTCGAATGGGCGGAAGGGTATCGCACCAGGTTCGGATTGATTTATGTCGACTACGCGACGCAGGAGCGGATCGTGAAGCGGTCCGGCAAGTGGTACGCCGAGGTGGTTTCGGGGAATGAGCTGATCGCGCCAGATTAGCTCGGCCCTCCGCTGCGCTCAGGCGCCGGGGGTAACCTGCACTTTCAGCCCTTTTCCGGCGCGAACGGTGGCAATGGCGTCGTCGAAGCGGTCGATCGGGAAGGTATGCGAAACCATCTTGTCGACATCGATCGCGCCGGCATCGAGGACCGAGATCGCGGGACCATACGACTTGACCACGGCCATCGAGCCGAGAATGGTGATCTCCTCATTGTAGACCTTGAACATATCGAAGGCGGCCGTTTCCCCTGGTGGGCAAACGCCGAAGATGAGCAGCTTGCCACCGCGGATGACCGCATCGATCGCCCGCTCGGCGACCTTGGTTCTGCCGGTCGCTTCGATCACATTGTCGAACCCGCGTGGCGCCACATGGCGTACTTCATCGAGTGAGGCGCCGACATTGTCGAACCCGAAGGACCGGGCAATTTCCTGGCGGCTGGGATTGATGTCGATAATGGCCACCGCGCCGGCGCCGTTGTAGCGTGCCACCTGCGCATTTTGCAATCCCATCGGACCCGCGCCGTAGACCAGATACGTTTCGCCGACCGAGGGAGCGAGCAGATGGAAGCCGTGTACAACACAGCTCACTGGCTCGATCAACGCGGCAGCTTCGAACGACATGCTGTCGGGAATGGGATAGACGCTCCGTTCGGGCACAGCCACATATTCGGCGAATCCGCCCGGGGAGTGGCCGACGCCGACCGCATTCCAGCGCTCGCACAGATTGCCTTTTCCGCGCAGGCAGAAATAGCACTCACCGCAGTTCAGGGTCGGATCGACGCCGACCCGGTCACCGACCTCGAAGCCGACCACGTCTGACCCGATCTGGGTGACCGTGCCCCCGAATTCGTGGCCGATGATGATCGGATAGGTGGTCGGAGGGAATTCGCCATCGATGATGTGGATGTCGGTGCCGCAGATGCCGCACGCACTTACCTGGACGAGCACGTCCTTCGGTCCGACCTCCGGTATCGGCACATCCTCGATGCGGACCGTGCCAGGCTCATGAACAACAACGGCTTTCATCGGAACCTTCCCTCATGACGACATACACAGCGTGTGCGGTATTGTCGCGCGTTCCCGATCCGATCGCCGGAGCGGATGCGTCGCGTCCTGCTACAACCACTGCGCCTCCACAAGATCCGCCGCGATGAGCGGTTGGCAGATTTCTTCAAACGGTCCGGCACGTGGTAGGCCGAGGTGGTTTCGGGGAATGAGCTGATCGCGCCGGATTAGCTCGGGATGACGGCCAATCGTCATCCCGAGCTTGCCGAGGGATCTCTTGTTGCCCGTGATTCGGTCTCCGAGGGACGTATGGGTGCGCAGGGAACGAGAGATCCCCATTCGACTGCGCTCAGGGCAGGCTCTCCACTCCGCCTGCGGGCTCCGGTCGGGATGACGGGGAATCGTCATCCCGAGCTTGTCGAAGGATCTCTTGGTGCGCGAAACCCGGTCTCCGATGACGGTACGGATGCGCAGGGAACGAGAGATCCCTTGGTACTCGCTCCCCTACTCCTCGACCAGGTCCGCGGCGATCAACGGTTGGCAGACTTCTTCGTCGAGGGCGTTGTCGAAACATTGGGTGCCGTAGTTGGTTCCGTAGACGGTGACGGTGTCGCCAATGGCGAGTTCGGTGGCGTCGCCGTTGAAGCCGACGAAGAGGACTTCGACATCGGTCGAATCGGCGATTGGGACGGCGACCTGGAAGAGAGATGAGACGCCAAGCGACTCGTCTTCACCCAGGCGGAACTGGGTGCCGAACTCGGCGATTTGCAAGGTCTTGATCTCGCCGGTGAACGACAGCGGGTCGCCCAACGAGACATCGCCGTTCATGAGCACGGTTGGGTCTTCCAGCAACGGGTACTGCTCGGCGAGCGTCGGGGTGGCGACAGGAGCGGCGGATTCGTCGGCGGTGATCAGACCGGGATCGAGCTGGGTGCCGTCGGAACCGGGAACGAGCAGGATTTCGAAGTAGTCATCGAAGAGCGGATCGACCGCGATCGAGTAGTCGCCAAGCCCGCCGGTTGCATCGAGCGCGGTCATGGCCTCGGCGTCGAAGACCGTCATCAATGCCACGCTGTGGCAGGGATAGACCTCGGGTCCGAGCGTGGTTTCCACCGCTTCCGGTTGGCAAATGCCGTCTGCGGGACCGACGTTCGCGGCCATGGCGACCACGTCCCCGGCAGTGGTGAGCGTGTCCGGTTGGAATGGGTAGACGAGCGCCATGCGCGTCACCACATCGTCGTCATCGTGATAGACGACCAGGATCGTGCTGAGGCCGTTCAGATCGAGCGCGTCGTAGCGGATGAGCCCGTCATCGGTGAAATCGGCGGGGCCAAACGCATCGAGAACGCTCTGGAGGGTTCCACCCAGACGCCCAGCAAGAGGATCGCTGGCAACCGGAGTCGCGTTGGTGGGCGTGGCGTCGTCTTGTGCCCGCGCGCCGGGCATGAACTGGGTCGCCGCAAGGGCAAACACGATCGCGAGCAACAATGCGCTTCGCACGAATCGCATGGACGTTCTCCTGAAGGGCACGCGGCATGCGGCTGGCAACGTGCAGACGGTATTCGGCTCGATAAGCGGGCGTTGCCAATTGTGCGCTATCGGACGGCGCGCGTGCGAGGGGGTATTCGGGCAGCGGGTAATCGGGCAATGTGCCACGTGCCGGGGATTAGGCAGCATTGCCGATGGAGCGGGGTCTGGGTCGGCGCAGGATGGGCTCGTGGTCAGTTGTGTTTGCTGGCCAAGCGCATGACATGAAACGGAGCACGATCATGGTTCTCTTGAGCAGAATGCAGTTGGACGAGCGAATTCGGCAGGAAGCGCTCCTTCACGCGGCGCGCGATCCCCGTTTGGCAGAAGAAGCCGTTGCGGGCAAGACGGTGCGGGTGTCGGGTCCGCCCAAGGTGCAATCGCAGTTCTTCCTCCAGCGATTCCGTCTCTTGATCGGCCGGATGAAATTGCAGGGCGCGTGACGGGATCGTTCGCATGGGCGAATAAATTGTGGAATCGTTCACAATCTTGACGCATTGCATAGCGGATGCTATCCATAGGTACGAGCAGTGCCCCACCCAGAGGTCGATGGGTATCTGGTCCAACTCGATTGGATCACATGTCAAAAGATCAGACGAAAGCAGCACTGTTCGAGGAGGTAACCCATGCGATGTAATCGCGTCCTATGGGGAGTGTGGCAGGTTGACAGGACAGCCCCGAACGAGTGTCCGGGGCAGTTGCGACCGGTCGGCTGACGTAAGAACCACACACGACGCCAACGTCGAGCCTGCTCGAAGGGCGTGACCCGAGACTGGGGAATGCGTCTCTCGCAAGGCCGATCATCCAGAAGACACTACATATGAGAAATGGGGTTGCGCGAACGGGCGCAACCCCATTTTGGTCTGTCGAGATGTTGGCATTGGTGATGCCTGCGCGCTTGGAAGACGCAATTGCGCAAACCGAGCAAGTCCCGTCAGTTCAGGTAAGACGGAAGCTGTCGGGACTATCGGTAATAGGCCACATCCGCCCTGCAGGAACCGATACAGTCGGGATACTCGCGGTTGCACGCGTCGTTGTATGACTGGATCGTGCCTCCGTTGCACGGAACACAATCGAGTGCATGCTGGTTCCAGCAAAGGCTGATCGGTCCGCCGGGCACCGGGCCCCAGCTGTGATAGTCCCTGTTGCACCAGATCAGATCGACGCAGTCTTCGATATAGAGGTTGACATTGGTAAGCTCGGCCGCGAGCTCGTCGTCCTCCTGGGCGGATTGCCACTCGTCCAGGCTCGTTCCGGCATAGTCGTTGAGCACGCGGGACTTGAAGACCAGGGTGGAGGCGGGATTCTCTCCGGATTCCTGCTGAAAGATTGGATCGAAGAGCTCGACCATCAGCACGTCGCGTTGGCCGGTTTCGTCCTGCGCCACGATGGCGGCGTTCGGCGCGTTTTCGGGCGTAAAGCCGAGCGCCGCGAAGACTTGGGTGGTGGGTACCGAGCCGACGATCCGCTGGGGACGGTCGGAGAAGAAGACCGTTTGATTGGAGGCGCCGGTAAGGGTGAGGATAAAGACATCCGGTTCATCCGGGCTGGGAACCCAGGTGCCCTGGTTGGCGAGCTGGACGAAGAGAAACTCTGGCTCGTCGTCTTCGGCAATAGGAGTGGCGTCCTGGGCGGCAACGGTCTGGCCAAGCGCCGCTGCGGCAAGCCCGGTGACCAGCGCTCCAACAGTTTTGCGGCGTGTGGCGTGGATACGCGAAAAGTGCCTGGTGAACGCATCGAACGAATGCTCGTCCATTAACGAAAGCCTCCGGTGTTCTTCGCTGGTGACCGCCCGCGCGGGATCATAGCGTACGCGTCCGCAGTTTGGAGGCCGCGTTTACCGGAGAAACGCGCAGATGAGACTCAGGCCGATCATGAAGGCAATGACGATGACCAGCCAGACGAGACCGCGGCGGAGATCGAAGGTTGGATCGGACGAGGGTTCGGGAGTGGCGTCGTAATTCGGGTCGTTCTTGCGGAGTCGATTCATGAGGCGGTGAGCTCGCGGATGGTACCGTCGGGATCGCAGACGAGGGCGGCAGAGGCCAGGCCAATGAAGAGACCGTGATCGACCACGCCGGTGATGCACTTGAGCGCGTCACCCAGCGCTTTGGGATCGGCGATCGGGCCGGTGGCGCAATCGAGAATGAAGTGCTTGCCGTCGGTGACGATGGGCACCCCGTCGCCAGCGACACGCAACGGCGCGGAAAACCCGAGCGCTTCCACCCGGGCCTGAATGGTCTCCCACCCGAACGGCATGATCTCGACCGGCAGCGCGATGCGGGTTCCGAGCTGGTCGACCAGTTTTTCGGATGACGCGACGATCACCCAGCGGTTGCAGGCTTCGGCCACCAGCTTCTCGTACAGCAACGCGCCGCCGCGGCCCTTGGTGAGCGCAAGGTTGGGATCGATCTCGTCCGCGCCATCGACCCCGAAATCGACCACCTGGCTATCGGAAAGCGTGGTGAGCGGGATGCCGGCCTCACGGGCGACATGTTCGGTGCGGCGAGAGGTCGGAATGCCCTGAATGGTCAAACCTTGCGCGACGCGCTCGCCGAGGGCGCGCACGAAGGCTTCCGCGGTGGACCCGGAGCCAAGCCCGACCACCATGCCGTCCTCGACCAGCGCGGCCGAAGCGTTGGCGAGCGTCGCCAGGCGATGTTCGTCATTCACGGAAGGGACCTCCTGCGAGTTGCGATGCGGCGCCCTGATCCACCAGCCAGCGCAGCGTTCCATGGGTGGGGCGAATGAGCTGCGAGGGGAGGCGGTCGGTTTCGAGCGGACCCTCCAGCACCTCTTTCAGCCGTTCGGCTTTCCCGCTGCCGGTGACGAGAAAGACGACCTGCCGCGCGCCATTGATGAGCGTGGTAGTGAAGGTGATGCGGGTGGTGGCGAGTTTTTCCACATAGTTTGGGGCGACATGCCGATCGGCGATCTTCAAACCCTCGGTGAAGGGAAAGAGCGAGGCGGTGTGGCCATCGTCTCCCATGCCGAGGAAGATCAGATCGAACGCGGGCACGCCGTTGTCGGCCGGAACGATCGCTTCGATCATGGCCTGGTAGACCGCGGCGCCCTGGGCTTCATCCAGATCCGGGTCGTAGATCGGGTGGATGTTGTCGGCGGGAATCGGCACTTTGGTCAGGAAGGTGCGCATTGCCACGCCGGCGTTGCTCTCGTCGCTGTCGAGTGGAACCCAGCGTTCATCGCCCCAGAAAATGTCGGCATGCTCCCATGCCTCGGGCGAGGGGAAATCGGAATGCGCCAGCAGCTCGCCCATGCGTTTGGGTGTGCTGCCGCCAGAAAGCGCAATGGCCGATCTGCCGTTCCTGGCGTACGAGGTGATCAACGCGGTGGCGAAGGTTTGCACCGCGAGATTGGCGACCCCTTCGGCATTCGCGGCCACGGTAACCACGCCGCGTTCGCCATAGTCCAGGATCGGCAGGTTGTCATAGGACATCTAGTCATCCATTCCCGCTGGCCACAGGAGGGTCGCGAAATCGAGTGCCGCAGTATACGTCGCGTCCTCATGGAGGCGGCGCAGCTCCTGGCTGATGAGGAAGCGGTCGTCGGGGCAACGGCTATGGACGATGCGTTTGACGGTCGCCATTTCGCCCAGGTCGCTGGTGGTGGCGATCTCTTCCTCGGACGTGCGTTCGGCCACGAATGTGCCCGGGGCCGTGCCGCCCGCCACCAGGCGGATGCGTTGCAGCGAGCCGCAGCCGAAGTCATCCTCGCCTTGCACGAGGGTGAGCACGATCTCGCGGCTCTTGCCTTTCTCGCCGGCGCGCAAGGTGGAGCGCCAGCCGTCGCGGAAACTCACCAGCTCGCCCGGAGCGCGCCAACCGAGCCGGCTCGCCAGCCAGCCGGCGGTCAGCAAGGCAGCGCTGCGTCCGCAGCGGCCCGCATCTGAGGTGGGAGCGAACGTGATTTCGACCTCTTCGATCGCTTCGAGCGACTCCAGCGCGGCTGGCTGATCGAAAAACTGGGCTACCAGCTGGCGCCAGACGAGCAGGCGCGACCAGGTGATGTCGTTGATATCGCCCACGTCCTGGCGGGTGGTGTTGTCGGCCAGCACGGCAAAGGAGGCGCCGGCGTCCTGGGTCCAGACCGTATCGACCACCAGGATATCGACCAATTCGAAGAGACTGGAAACGAGCAGGTTCTCGGCAATGGGGCCATACGGGACGTAGAGCACATCGGGCAGGTCGGGAATGAGCAGAGGCGACGAGAGACTCGCCAGCGATTGATCGTTTCCGGGTGGCGCGAGGATGGTGATCGATTCCAGACGCACCGGGGCGACACCGCGGGTGTGCTCCCGTTCTTCCACCTTGACGCGCACGGAATAGGTACTCACGTCGGCGGGGCGGCCATTGCGCACGAGAATGAGCAAGCGCGATGGGGAGTAGTCGGCAAGATGCGAAAGGCTCTCTTCTGCCCAGCGCGCATCATCCTCGGTATCGACGGCGACGATGACGTTGACCGTCGAGGCGCGCATGTAGACCTGCTCGGTAGAGCCGGCCTCGAGGATGCTGGGATCGGGATACTCGGCTTCCCACCGTTGCCATTGCTCGGCGAGCGCTGAGCGAATCCGGCCGATCTCGATTTCCTGCGATTCCCAGGTACGCTCGATCGGTTTGGCCAGGGTGTCGGTCATTGGACGTTCCCTCGCGGGTTCCGTGCGGTCGGGCTGCTCATGGCCGGCGCCATGTGCGGCCGTCGCGCTCGATCAGGAGATCGGCCTTGTCCGGTCCCCAGGTGCCGGCTTCGTAAAGCGGCAAATGGGTGAGCTCTTCTGCGAGCCATGCCTGCTCGATGGGGTCGATCAGGTTCCAGGCGGTTTCCACCTCGTCGCGGCGGGCGAAAAGGGTTTGGTCGCCATTCATGGCATCGACGATCAGGCGCTCGTAGGCGTCGGCGCCGGCGCCGCCGAAGGCCGCGCCATAGGCGAAGTCCATGCGCACCGTTCGGAGCTGCATGGTGGTGCCGGGAATCTTGGCCACAAAACGGAGGCTGATCCCTTCGTCGGGTTGGATGCGGATGGTGAGCAGGTTCGGTTCCACATCGCGCGTGCCGGCCGCCTGGAACATGAGATGCGGCACCTTCTTGAACTGAATCGCGATCTCGGAGACGCGGCGGGGGAGACGTTTGCCCGTGCGGAGATAGAACGGCACGTCGGCCCAGCGCCAGTTGTCGATCTGCAGCTTGAGCGCGGTGAAGGTCTCGGTCGTGGAGCTGGGGCTGACGAATTGCTCCTGCCGGTAGCCGGGTACCGCCAGCCCTTCCACGTAGCCGGCGGCGTACTGTCCACGGGCGGTCATGGTCTTGACGGCTTCGCCACTGGGCGGAATAACCGAGCGGAGCACTTTCACCTTTTCGTCGCGCACCGCGTTGCCACGGAAGACCGCGGGCGGCTCCATGGCGACGATGGCGAGCAGTTGCAGCATGTGGCTCTGGACCATGTCCCGCAACGCGCCGGCTTCCTCGTAGTAGGTCGCGCGGTCTTCGACGCCAAGCGACTCGGCCACGGTGATTTGCATATGGTCGACGTAGTGGCGGTTCCAGACCGGTTCGAAGAGCACATTGGCAAAGCGGAAGGCGAGCGCGTTCTGGACGGTCTCTTTTCCGAGGTAGTGGTCGATGCGATAGACTTGGCCTTCGGAAACGACTTCGCTGATGGCGTGGTTGAGCTCGCGGGCGGAGGTGATATCGTGCCCGATCGGCTTCTCGACCACGATTCGCGACCATCCAGTGCGCGGGGCGCTGTAGAAGTCCTGCCGATCCACGAGATCGTGCGAGCCGAGGCTGCGGATGATGGTGATGTAGAAGCTCGGGGGCGTCGCCAGATAGAAGAGCCGATTGCCGTCGGTGCGGCGTTCGTGGTCGAGCTCCTCGAGGCGCACGCGCAGCCGGTCGTACATCGCCTGCTCGTCGAAATTGCCGCCGACGTAGAAGAGCCCTTTGGCGAACGAGTTCCAGCGGTCGTCGGTGACGGGCAGCTGAGAGTGTTTTTCGACGGCCGCGCGCATTTCGTCGCGGAACTGCTCATCGGTCCATTGCCGGCGCGAAACGCCGACGATGGCGAACCCTTCTGACAGGCGCGAGTTCATCGCCAGGTCGTAGAGCGCCGGCATCAGCTTGCGGGAGGTGAGGTCGCCCGAAACGCCAAAGATGATCATGGCGCAGGGCGTGGCCGTCACCGCCTGGAACATTCCTTCCCGCAGCGGGTTGACGATGACCTCCTCGGCGCCGTGCAGGGCGCCATCCAGGATTTCGTGATCGACATCGATCTGGGCCTCGACCGCGAGGGCGCGAGCTTTGGCGGATGAAGACATTTCGCTCATGCGAAGCTCCCTCGTTGCGTGCGAATCAATAGTTTCCTCGATTCACTGGCTGCTGCACGGGAGGTCGGCTGTGATCACCACCCGCTGCGGCGGGGAGATTCCTCGACTTCGCCCGGAATGACACGAGCTCATGTGAAGCTCCGCCGCACACATCGTGCTATCCAATCGTTTCGGTCGCCCCGGTGGTCCAGTTCGTATGGAACACACCGGCCTTGTCGAGGCGACGGTATGTATGGGCGCCGAAGTTGTCCCGCAGCCCCTGGATCAGGTTGGCGGGCAGCTTTTCGGTGCGGTAGGTATCGACATAGTTCAGCGAAGCGGTGTAGGCCGGTGCGGGAATGCCGTTGCGCACGGCGGTTTCCACGGCAACGCGGGCCGACGGACCGCACTCGTTGACCTCTTTCGTGATGGGGGGCGAGCAGCAGATTCACCAGCGTTGGATCGTCCTTGAACGCCGCGCGGATGGGATCGAGCAGCTCGGCGCGGATGATGCAGCCGGCCATCCAGATGCGGGCAATTTCCGAGAGATGGAGCCCCCAGCCGTAGGTGGCCGACGCGGCCTGCAGCAATGCCATGCCCTGAGCGTAGGACGAGATTTTGGCGAAGTAGAGCGCGTTTTCCAGATGATCGATCAGCTCGTTGCGCGCGGCGTCGCCGGTGATCGGCTCGATGACCGGACCGGTCAGCCTGGCGCTGGCGGCGACGCGCTCCTCCTTGCGGGATGACATCATGCGGGCGCCGACGGCGGCGTCGATGGTGGGAATCGGCGTGCCGAGGTCGAGCGCGTTCTGGCTCGTCCAGCGTCCGGTCCCCTTCTGTTCGGCGGTGTCGAGAATGCGGTCGACGAGGGCAACGCCATCCACGGCATCCGTGACGGCGAGCACCTGGCCGGTGATTTCGATCAGGAACGACTCGAGCTTGCCGGTGTTCCAGCGCTCGAACACCTTGCCGATCTCAGCGGCGCTCATGCCCAACGCGCGGCGCATGATGTCGTAGGTCTCGGCGATGAGCTGCATATCGCCGTACTCGATACCGTTGTGGACCATCTTGACGTAGTGGCCGGCGCCGCCGGGACCAATATAGGAAACGCAGGGACCGGCCTTTGACTTGGCCGAGATGTCGACCAGCATCGGCTCGAGGATGGAATAGGCGTCTTTCGGACCGCCCGGCATGAGGGCGGGCCCCCAGAGCGCGCCTTCCTCTCCACCAGAGATGCCCATGCCAACGAAGCGGAACTTCCCCTCCCATTCGATGGAGCGGCGTTCGGTGTCCGTGAAGAGGGAGTTGCCGCCGTCGATGACGATGTCGTCCGGATCGACGAATTCGGAAAGCTCGGCCAGCACCGCATCGACCGGCGCGCCGGCTTTCACCATGATGATGATGCGGCGCGGTTTCGCGAGGGCTTCGACGAACGCGGCGATCGATTCCGCCCCGACGACATCGAGCCCAACGGCGCGGTCCGCCAGGAAATCCTGGGTACGCGACCAGGTGCGGTTGTAGACGGCAATGGGATAGCCGTTGCGCTCGATATTGAGCGCGAGGTTTTCGCCCATGACTGCCAATCCGATGACACCCGTGTGTCGGTACGCGCCGCTGGTCAAGGTGGTCGTCTCCATGGATGGTGTGAGCATGCGTCAAATGGCACGGATTCCGTGCGCACGGTGATTGATTGTAGTGCTTTCATCGATTTACTCGCGGAAATGCTGGGGTTTCATTGAGTTACAGGCGCGGGGACGGGGTTCTGAGTCCGGGGTCCTGGGTCCTGAGACGCTGCCGAGAAGCTAACCAGGGATGATCCGTACCATGCCAGGTCGTGCGCGTGCATGTCTCAGGGCGTAGGATTCAGAGCCGAGGACAAACGAAACCAACGTAGCACGCGGTAGCTCACATGCGTGACCCCGTTGCTGGCGCGCGATTCGATCTGCTCCAGGTTCAGCGGTGGGACATCCTCGAAGAGCCGCGTGCCCGCTCCCATGATGATCGGCGTGATGTGGAGCCGCATCTCGTCGATGAGCCCGGCGGCGAGGTATTGGTTGACGGTAGTCGCGCCACCCATGACGGCGATGTTGCCGTCGCCGGGAACCGCACGGGCTTGTTCGCGGGCAGATTCGATTCCCTCGGTGACGAAGGAGAAGGTGGCGCCACCTACCATCGGTTGCGGATCGCAGGGTAGTGCGTCAGAACGAAGACCGGGGCGTGATAGGGAAGATCCTCGCCTCACCAGCCGTTCCAGTCCCGGTCCCATTCGCCGCGTACAGGGCCGAACATGTTGCGTCCCAGGATGAACGCCTTGACGGAGGTCAGATAGGCCATATGGTCGGCCGTCTCTTCCTCGGATTCGAAGATCAAGTCGTGGAGCTGGTTGCCAAAACCGTCGCCGCGGTCGTCGCCGAAGGACCACTCTTCGGTTTGATCAAGGCCGGCCGAAAAGCCGTCGGCGGAGATCGAGAGGTTGACGATGACGAGCGTCGTGGGTGGCATCCTCGATGATGACGGTCGGCTGAATCGATGCCTATTGCCGTTCGGAGGGTAGGGCCTTCGACAAGGCCCTGAACGGTAGGGCTACGAGAAGCCAAGGGTCTCCGACCCTGATCCTTCCCGGTCGTAGAGCAGGACGTCTCTGTCCTGCTGGTGATCGAAAACACGGCGGTCTCCAAAGAGTGGGGCGAAGGGCGGCGTTCCCCAGATTCAAATCAGGGGCTTTCAGCGCGAAGCCTCTCCGAGGCTGAGATCGGTTCTGCCTGGAGGGAAGGAAATTGCCGGTGAGCATATGAGCCCCCGGGATGATGACTGCGCTCGCGAAGAATTCGGTCCTGGTGAATGGCACAGGTTTGATGGCAAATTGGGTGCCAAATATGGGTGCGGATTTGAGGACTGCAATGAACGCGCGGTCAGCGAAGCGGCTCTACGACGGAAAACAGGCGGCGATCGACCTCGCCGAATACAGTGATGGCCAGACGCTCGATGGGTTCCTGGGTGAAGAGATGTGGCGCTTTGCCGTGGAGCGGAAAGCAGGAGTGCTGGCGTCGGCCATGGAGTCTGCGGTGCGTGAGGCACCGGAGCTTGCTGATCGGCTACCTCATATCGATCGGGTCATCGGGTTGCGGGAATGTCTGACGCTCGATGCCGGTGACGACGAGCGACGGCGGATGTGGGTCATCGTTACCGATGAGGTCCCAGAACTGCTGGTCGCGATCGACGCAGAGTTGGCTGCGTTTGGAATTCCTGATGAGAACGCACCGTTGGAACCTGGCAAGTCGTTCCGCCCGATCGATCTCATTCTGGACAACCTGAAGCCCATCGCCGCGCTGTGCCGGGAGTACCTGGTCGAACAGCTCGATGTCTTCGGATCGGCGACGACGGGCGCATTCGACCTGGAGACGAGCGATATCGACTTCCTGGTGCGCTATTTGCCGGAGTCGGAACCAACCCTTGGCAGATATCTCGAACTGGAAGCGGCGTTGTCGGAGCTGCTGGGGAGGAAGATCGATCTGGTGCAAGATCGGGAGTTCGAGAATCCGTACTTTCGACAGAGTGTAAGGATGAGCAGGGTGCGAATCTACCCGGTGAATAGAGATGACCTGGAGCCGGTGACTGGGTCGCGGGGTGAGGCCGACGGGAGAGATTCTTCACTGCGTTCAGAATGACAGCGGAGAGAGATGCTTCAGAAATGGGAAACCCCGATCCGGTTACTCGGATCGGGGTTGTTGCGCGGTCAGTGAATTGCGATTCAGTCGGCAGCTGCCGCGAGCGAGGCTCGCTTTCCTTCCACGCCGGCGAGCAGGGTTTCGAAGGATTTGATGAACGATTCGATGCCTTCGGTTTCGAGCTGCGCCGTGACGGCGTCGATGGAGATGCCGGCGGCTTCGAGGTCGAGGATCACATCCCGGGCCTGGTCGAGGTCGGTGTCGACGGTGCGCTTGACGACGCCGTGATCGAGGAAGGCCTGGATGGTTTTTCCGGGCATAGTGTTGACGGTGTGCGGGCCGATCAGGGTTTCGACATAGAGGACATCGGAATAGTCGGGGTTCTTGGTGCCGGTGCTGGCCCAGAGCGGACGTTGCGGGCGTGCGCCGGCGGCCTTGAGCGCATCCCAGCGCGGACCGCTGAAGATTTCCTCGAATTTGGCGTAGGCGAGTTTGGCGTTGGCGACGGCAGCCTTGCCCCGCAGTTCTTCCAGGGCTTTCTTGTCGCGCGGGTCTTCCACTTCGGCAATCTTCTCATTCAACAAGCGGTCGACCAGGGTGTCGACCCGGCTGACGAAGAAGGACGCGACCGAGGCGACGCGATCGATCGGCTTGCCCTCGGAGACCCGTTGCTCCAGGGCGTCGACGTAGGCGTGGGCGACCCGCTCGTATGCCTCGATCGAGAAGAGCAGGGTGACGTTGATGTTGATCCCTTCGGCCAGCATCTCGCGGATCACCGGCGCGCCTTCGACCGTGCCCGGGATCTTCACCATCAGGTTCGGGCGGTCGATGGTCTTCCAGAGCCGGCGGGTCGCCTCGCGAGTGCCTTCGGCGTCACGGGCAAGATCGGGAGCGACTTCGATGGAAACGAACCCGTCGCCGCCGTTGCTCAGGTCATAGATCGCGCGGAAGACATCGCAGGCGTTGCGGATGTCGTCCACGGCGAGGGCTTCGAAGATGTCGGCGGCGGAGATCTCTTTGCGGGAGAGTTCGGCGATCTGGGCATCGTAATCGGCGCCGGAGGAGATGGCTTTTTCGAAGATGGTCGGATTCGAGGTGACGCCCCGGATGCCGACATCCTCGATCATGGCGGCCAGGCTGCCGCTGGTGAGCATGCTGCGGGCGATGTCGTCTTGCCAGATGCTTTGGCCCTGATCGAGAAGCTGGGAGACGCGCGCGTTCATTGGGTTCCTCCTCTGTCTGGTGTTGGTTTCGATGACGCTTCGCCCAGTTCCGGAGACCGGATCGCGGGGGAACGAGAGGTCCCTCTGCTTCGGTCGGGATGACGGTATTGGGCGGTGCGGTCCTTCCTATGCATGACTCTTGTGGCCGGCGAAACCGGCGTCGAGCTTGTCGGCGTCTTTGCCCTTGTCGAGCAGGCGCAGGGCCGACGCAGCCACATGCTCTTTGGTAAATCCGTAGCGCTCGAGCACCTTGCCGCCCGGGCCGGACGCGCCAAACGTGTCGATGCCAACGCTGCCGCCGTTCGGACCGGTGTAGCGCTGCCAGCCGGTGGTGACGCCGGCTTCGACCGAGAGGCGCGGGGTCGGCCAGGGACCCATGACGCTTTCCCGGTACGACTCCGTCTGCCGGTCGAACATCGCCCAGCTCGGGAGGCTGACCACGCGCGCGGCGACATCGTATTCCTGCAAGAGGTCGGCTGCCTGAAGGGCGAGCGCCACCTCGGATCCAGTGGCGATCAACACGATATCGGGGGTGCCTTCGGTGTCGCGCAGCACATAACCGCCCTGGGCCAGCGAGCCGTGCGCGCCGGACCGGTCGAGTATGGGCAGATCCTGGCGGGAGAGCGCCAGCACGGTCGGCCCGTTACTGGTAAGCGCGGTCACCCACGCTTCACGGGTTTCGTTCGCGTCGGCCGGGCGGATGACGTTCAACCCCGGGATGAGCCGGAGCGACATCACCTGTTCCACCGGTTCGTGAGTGGGACCGTCTTCGCCGACCGCGATGCTGTCATGCGTGAAAACGAAGATCGACTTGTATCCCGAAAGCGCGGCCAACCGGATCGGGGCGCGCATGTAATCGGAAAAGACGAGGAACGTCGCGCTGAAGGGAACCACCCCGCCGTGCGCGGCCATTCCGTTGACCGCGCTACCCATGGCATGCTCGCGGATACCCCAGTGGATGTTGCGGCCGGCGTAGCTCCACGGGCCGCCGAGCTCACCCTGGATTTCCTCGCTTCCTTCCGGAACAGGCGGCTGGAAATCGCCGCCGCCCTTCATGCCGGTGTTCGTCGAGGGGTTGAGGTCAGCCGAGCCGCCGATGAAGGTTGGCGCCTTGGGGAAGAATGCCTGGATGACGGCCTCGGAGGCCTTGCGGGTGGCGACGGCCTTGTCGCCCACGTTCCAGACCGGCAGATCGGCATCCCAACCAGCGGCCAGTTCACCGGCGAGCGCGCGCGTCAACTCGGCGCCGAGGATCGGATGATCGGAGACATATGCGGCCAGGGCGGCGTCCCATTCCTTTTCGGCCTTGGCGCCGGTCTTGACCGCGGCGCGGAAGAGATCGAGCGCATCGTCGGGAACGAAGAAGGCAGGTTCCTCCGGCCAGGCAAGGTTCTTCTTGGCGGCGAGCACCTCGTCCGGACCAAGGGGTGAGCCATGGACGCCGAAGGTGCCTTCCTTCCTGGGTGAGCCGAAACCGATGATGGTCTTCGCCAGGATGAGCGACGGCTTGTCGGTGACGGCACGGGCTTCGTCGAGCGCCTTGCGCACCTGGTCGGTATCCATGCCATCGATGGAGACGGTATGCCAGCCGGAGGCTTCGAAGCGGGCGGCGACATCTTCGGTCATCGACAGATTGGCGGTGCCGGCCAGGGTGATGTGGTTCTGGTCGTAGAGATAGATCAGCTTGCCCAGCCCGAGGTGTCCGGCAATGGAGGCGGCTTCCATGGCCACGCCTTCCATCACATCGCCGTCGGAAACGATGGCGTAGGTGTAGTGATCGATCAGCTCGTGACCGTCACGGTTGTACGTGGCGGCGAGGAACCGCTCGGCGATCGCCATGCCGACGCCGTTGGCGAAGCCCTGCCCGAGCGGTCCGGTGGTGACTTCCACGCCCGGGGTGAGTCCGTATTCGGGGTGTCCCGGAGTGATCGATCCGAGTTGGCGGAAGTCTTTCAGGTCGTCCAGCGAGAGGTCGTAGCCGGTCAGATAGAGGAGCGAATAGAGCAACGCGGAGCCGTGACCGGCCGAGAGAATGAAACGGTCGCGATTTGCCCAGTGCGGATTCTTCGGGTTGTGCCGCAGGTATTCGGTCCAGAGGACGTAGGCCATGTTCGCGGCGCCCATCGGCAGGCCAGGATGGCCGGAGTTGGCCTTCTGCACGGCATCGACCGAGAGGAAGCGGATGGAGTTGATCGCGCGTTCTTCGAGCTGGCGATCGATCGCGGTTGCCAAGTTGAGGCTCTCCTTGATATGTGGGCCGCTCGCGGGGAGCGATGCTGCGCGAGCGCAGTCTCCCGGCGCTCGTGTTCCTTACCGAATCAATTATGCAATGTGCGTTCCAGTGGACCGATTGCGAATCCTTGGCGATACCGGGTAGTGCGGAAGCTCACGCCAATTGGAGCGAGGAGCGCGCCCGTTTGGCTCCGCAACCGCGCTTGACCCCATGCGATCGAGATGCTACAAAGACGAAACACCCAATCGCGGAGCGTTCCGTCGACAACTCAAGAGAAGAAAGGTGGTCCATCGATGGAGAAGGATTTCCTGGATAGCATGTCACAAGCCCAGCGCACCAGTTACGAGGTGAGCCGGCGCAAGGCGCTTGGGATCGTGACGAAGCTGGGCCTGGGCGGAGCGGCGGCGGCCGCGTTCGGCGCAGGATTTGGCTCGAGATCAGTTCGTGAGGCGCTGGCTCAAGGTGGGCTGCCGCAGAAGGACTATCAGTTCACATTCGTCAACCATGTGACGACCAACCCGTTCTTCACGCCGACCATCTACGGAATCGAGGATGCCTGCGCGTTCTTCGGCTGCGGCTATCAGTGGACCGGGTCGGAGACTTCCGACGTGGCCGAGATGGTGTCCGCGATGCAAACGGCGATCGCGGGCAACGTGGACGGCATCGCCGTCTGCCTGGTCGATGCCGAAGCATTCAATCAACCCACTGAAGATGCGCTGAGCGTCGGCATTCCGGTCATCGGGTATAACGCCGATACGACCGGCAACGCGCGATTGGCCTATGTGGGCCAGAGCCTGTATGAATCCGGCTATAACATTGCCCAGAAGTGGCTGCCGATGGTGAAGCCAGGCGGCAAGGTGATGCTCTCCATCGCCACTCCCGGATCATTGAATCTGCAGCCGCGGCTCGATGGGTACATTCAGGCCATCAAGGATGCTGGAGATCCAGTCGAGTATGAAACGCTCGATTCTGGCGTCGATCAGGCGACAGAAGAGTCACGCATCGAGGCGTACTATCTCGCCAATCCGGACATCGTGGGTATGTTCGGCACCGGCGCCACGGACTCGCTGTCGGTTGGGAAGGTCTCCCAGAAGTACGGTCTGGCGGCGGAGGGAGTCATTACCGCCGGGTACGATCTGTTGCCAGAGACCCTTTCGCTCATCCAAAGCGGCGACATGACATTCACCACCGACCAGCAGCCGTATCTGCAGGGATTCATTCCCACGCTGCAGCTCTATCTCTACAAGCTCTCGGGTGGCGCGGTTTCTCCGGCGAATACCGACACCAGTCTGGCGTACGTCACGAGCGACAACGTCGATGTCTACCTGGCCCCGTCTCGCTTCGAGGGAAGCACCGAGGATCCGCCTGCGTAGCGGCAGCATCATCGACAGATGGATAGGGGACTTCCCCTATCCATCGTTGCGTTCGAACACATGATGGGCACGCACGGACGCCGGCAGTGTCGCTGGCGTCCCCATACAAACGGCGAAGTGACCGAGATGCGGGCGTAGCGAGCACCTGTGGTCGAGATGCGAGGTGAGCGTCTCCTCAGTGCCATCAAGGATGGAAACCGGCGTTCGATAGGTGAGTAGAAGCAGGGAAGATGGCAGAAGGAGTCGCATCGGAGCGTCAGGAGGAAACCCCGGCGGAAAGCCGCCGGTGGTTCGAGCCTGCCATCGATTTCATTGCCCGTTACCGGGAAGCGAGCATCGCTGCCGTCGCGATCCTGCTCATTATCTATATCCAGCTCAACAACAGTGTCTTCCTGACCAGTCCGGTGATGAGCGTGGTGCTGCGCGATACTGCCCGGATTGGCATGATCGCCGTGGGAATCGTCGTGGTGATGATTACCGCGGAGATCGATCTGTCAGTCGGCGCGATCTATGCACTGGCCCCGTATCTGATGATTCGGATAAGTCAGGACTGGGAGTTGTCGCTTTGGTTGACTGCCCCCATCGCAATCCTCATTGGCATCGGCGTCGGGTTCTTCAATGGGTTCATTACCACCAAGCTGCGCATCCCGTCGTTGATTACGACGCTCGGCACGTTCTTTCTCTTGACTGGCTTCACGGTCTCGTACGCGAACAGTCAGCCCATCCGGATGCCGGTGAAGCAGCCGTTCAACTACATCTTCGGCCAGAATCTGTACGGTCCCCGTGATTCGCTTTTTTCCTGGGATGGGCTCACCGGCTTTACGCCATTCATCTGGACACTGATCGTTACCTTGGTCCTGACGCTCGTGCTGGCCCGCACGGTATTCGGACTGCATATCGTGTCCACCGGCAGCAACCTGCTGGCCGCGCGCGAGATCGGCGTGCGCACCGATCGCATCAAGATCGCCGCCTTCATGATCAGTGGCGCGTTGGCCGCGTTGACTGGCGTGATCACGGCGACCGTGGTTGGCTCCGCGGCTCCCGATACCGGCGGCAGCACGCTAACCCTGCTCGCGATCGCCGCCGCGGTCATCGGCGGCACCTCGTTGATGGGCGGTTCCGGCACAGTGATTGGCGCGTTGATTGGCGCTTTCGTGATCTCCTGTCTGAACAATGGTTTGGTGCTGCTCGGCGCCCAGGCCACGGAATCGAACATCTATCTCGGCCTGGCGATCCTCGCGGCCATGATTCTGAACGTGCAGCTCGACGCGGTGCGAGTGAAGAGGAAACGTTGATGGCTGAGCCAATTCCGCCGGTTATCGAGGTCGAGCATCTGAGCAAGAGCTTTGGCGCGGTCACCGCTCTGCGCGATGTGAGCATGCGTCTCGAACGCGGCGAGGTGCTCGGGCTGGTGGGAGACAACGGCGCGGGCAAGTCGACGCTGATCAAGATTCTGTGCGGTTTCCACAAACCAGATAGCGGAACCTACAAGTTCAACGGCACCCCGGTCCATCTGAACTCTCCGATCGAAGCGCGCGCGCTGGGTATCCAGACCGTCTATCAGGACCTGGCGCTGGTCAACGATTTGAGCGTCTACCACAACATGTTCCTGGGCCGGGAACGCAAGAAGCGGATTCTCGGCATCCCGCTGCTCGACAACAAGTCCATGCGCAAGCTCACCATCGAGTACTTGAGCAATCTTGGGATCCGCGTTCCCAATGTGGACAACACGGTCGCGATGCTCTCTGGCGGTCAGCGCCAAAGCGTTGCCGTGGCGCGGTCGATCTATTCCAACCCGACCGTGTTGATCATGGACGAGCCGCTGGCCGCGCTGGGTGTGCGCGAAAGCCGATTGGTGCTCGATCTGGTGCTGGAGCTGAAGAAGCGCGGCGATATTTCGATCATCCTGATCGCCCACAACTACGCCCAGGTGTTCGAAGTCTGCGACCGGATCAACTTCCTGAGCGGCGGCAAGATCGTCTACGACGCGCGCACGGCCGATACGACGGTCGTCGATCTGATCGATCTGGTGACCAAGGGCTACCGGGTCGAACCGCCCCCATCTGGAGCGAGCGCCGCCGGCCACGCGGTGACCTGACCGGTCGGATAGCCAGGCGCTGCCCCCCATCCCACCTGACAGGATCCCGGAATGCTCCCAGGTTCCGGATATTTCTGTGCAAATCTCGCATTGCGATTGATCCTGCTGCTCGAGAATGACGTACATCATGTGGAATCCGACTGGGGACCCAGAGACGGACCATCGTCACGCCGCGCGGTCCCACCGTTGAAACGCTGGGCTAACCCCCCTCAGCAATCACCCGGATTCCGAATCAGAGTTTTCCCCCTGGCGTCGGATTCTCGGACTTGGCAGCGACGCTCGGGCGGGGCAGGCAACCTTCCTTCTCTTGTTTCCGTGTTTCGAGATGCCGAAGAGTCGAAGGGAGGGCGTTCACGCCAAGGAGCGTGTCATGAGCACCAAGATGTATCTCGATCGCAAGAACAAGCTGATCTGCGGGCTCGATCCGTCCGAGGTAGGCGCATTGATCGATGACCTGGTGGCCGCCGAAATTTCTGGAGAGATCGATGTCGTTGGTCCAGACGAGGTGCACCGGCTGAAACATCCGCCAGCGGAATGCGGGTTGAGTTGTCAGATCAACCGTGTTTTTCTCGGGATGGGCGATGATCTTTCCGAGTTCGAATGGGAGCGGGAACAGCTCCAGCGCGGACAGGCGATCGTCGCGATTCCGGCGGCCAATGCAG
This sequence comes from Thermomicrobiales bacterium, assembly GCA_041390825.1. Taxonomy (NCBI): domain Bacteria; kingdom Pseudomonadati; phylum Thermomicrobiota; class Thermomicrobia; order Thermomicrobiales; species Thermomicrobiales bacterium. Next base: position 4,174 of record JAWKPF010000042.1, on the reverse strand, counting down.
ATGTGCAGCAGAAGGTGCGGCAGATCATGGCGGGGCATTGCCAGACGGCGCTGCATTTTTCTGGCAAGTGGACGACCGGGTCGATCTAGTCTCCATCAGGGTTCGATCGACGTTGCCGTTTCCCTACAAATCCTCGATCTCTTCGTGCTGGGCTGATACGGGTATCGCCCCGATCGGCTCGCGCTGAAACGCTGGGCTTTTCCGCTCGGCCCAGGCGTAGAGGGCAAGTCCGATCAACGACGGCAAGAAGAAGTCGAAAAAGCGGAAGAGCAGCGTGGCGCCGATGGCGATATCGGCGGGAACGCCGCTGCGTTGCAATGAGAGTGTGAGCGAACCCTCCACCGCGCCCATGCCGTAGAGAACCGGAACGATGCGGGCGGCGACGAATGAGGTGACGTAGGCCAGGAAGATGCCATAGAGATCAGGATCGAAGCCGACCGCGCGCACGCAGGCATAGATCATCGCCAGCGTGCAAACGCGCGTGAGCAGCGTGGTTGCGACGGTGCCGAGAAAGTCGGCGGGCGAGAGTTGATGGTCCTTGAACTGGTCGATGGCCGCGATGAGCTGGCGCTGCCAGTGTTGCGGCAATCGCCGTGCCCAGCGAATGATGGTCTTCCAGTCCCCCTGGCCCTGCCGGGCAATCGCAATGAGCCCGAGGATCATGGCGATCAGCGCTGCGACCGCGCCCGCCACGAACAAGGGGCGTCCCGAGAGGGCTGCCGTGAGGACCACGACGACGACGGTGGCTCCGTACACGCTCAAGGTACGCATGACCAGCGCCAGCAACGCATCCTGCCGGTTGACACCGGCTTGCTTCATGCGCTCCACGTAGACGTAGGCGGTGGCCGCGCCGCCGAAGGGGGCGGCAAAGTTCACACCGGTGCGCTGCAGATGGAGGTCGAACTGATAGGCGGTCGAAGCGTCGTGGCCCAGGCGGTTGAGGGTGAGCTTGTAGGTGTAGGCGACCGACCAGATGCTCAAGATCTCGATGACCAGGACCGCCACAAGCCATGTGCGGTCGGCGGTCTTGAGCCGGTCGAGAATATCGCGCAGCTGGTCCTGCTGGTTGCGCATGACCCAAACGGCCAGGATGGCCACGACGATCAACCAGACGATGGTGACGATGCGCTGGACCCGGCGTTTCGATTCCGGCGGAGCGGTGGAATAGTCGTTCCAGAGGGAGCGGATGGGGTTCGGCATCGTAGGTTAGTCGTTGGTCGTTAGTAGTCAGTTGTCAGTAGTTGGTCATCTGTTGGCAGTTGTCAGAATCACGCTGCCCTGGACCCTGGACCCTGGACCCTTGACTCTGGACGCTGGACCCTGGACCTCCGAGGCCCGTTCAACGCAAGCGGCCCTGTTCCTCGAATTCGACCATGCGGGCGGCGACCACGGGCGTTTCGTCGATGGCCGCGGGGAGCTCGGTCTTGGCATGGAGGAGCAATCCGATACCGACGGGGATCCAGAGGTCGATGAAGCGCCACAGCAGGGTGGCGCCGATGGCGACTTCGCCGGAGATGCCGGCCTGGGTCAGCGTCAGGATGGAAACGGCTTCCACCGCGCCCGCCCCGCCGAAGAGCGGGATTACGGCGCCCGCCACGATCGTGGCGAAGTACGTATGGATCATGGTCTGGAATGTCGGGTGGACACCGAGCGCCTCGAGACAGGCGTAGAGCACCAGCACCACCGTCAGGCGCACCAGCAGGGTCAGCACGATCGCCGGCACGAGATCGATCGGGTTGAGGCCGTGCTCCCGGAACGTGGTGATGAATCCCTGGATACGACCCTTTGCCCAGCCCGGAAGACGCTCCGACCAGGCGAGCGGGGTTTCCCAGTTGTTGGCATTGCCGCGCCAGAGCGCGATGCCGCCGATGACGAGCGCCGCCACCCCGACACCCGCGATGATCATGCCCTGCAGGCTCTCGTCGATCGCGGCGCCGGGAATGAGCACCGCGATGAATGTGATCGTGACCGCCAGCGAGCGGACCGCGATCGTGAGCAGCCCGTCTTCGGCCGGGACGCCGCGCTTGGCGACGAACCGCGCGAAGATGAAGACCGACGCCGGACCACCGCCGGGGGTGACGGTCGCGATGGTGGTGCGTTGCATGTGCGCGTTGACCATCATCGGTAGCGGCACGGAATAGCCGAGGCGCTTGAGGATGACTTTGTAGGTCAGCCCGCTGAAGATGAGCATGAACGCCTGGATCACGATGGCGATCCCGATCCAGGTGAGATCGGCGTCTTGGAGCTGCTTCCAGGTATCCCGCAACTCGCTTCGGCCGCGGAAGAGGACATAGGCGACCGAGACTGCGAGGATGGCCAGCCACGCGATGGTGAAGTAGCGCTGGATCTTGGCCCTTCTACCCGGTGTCTTGTTTAGCTGGTCGAGATAGCCGCGAATCCCGCCGCGCGGCTCGAGCATCTCCTGGACCAGCTCGGGATTTGCCTCGAGTGTGGCGAGCGATGGATCTTCGTTCGTCATGCCAGTGTCCATGCGCCTGCCGTGTCGCGTTCTCGATCAGACGGCGCCCGCTTGCCGCAAGCGGGCGATCTCGTCGCTGCTGTATCCAATGGAAGAAAGAATAGCGTCTGTGTGCGCTCCAACCGCGGGGATGTCGCCCATCACCAAATCGGTATCTTCGAGCGAGAACGGCGGCAGCAGAGCCTGGAGCGGTCCAGCGGGAGAATCGACGGTGCGCCAGCGGTCGCGCGCGGACAGCTGCGGGTGCTCCAGGAACTGCGCAATGGTGTTCAGATCGCCGAAGGGGATGTCAGCCGCTTCCAGGCGACGGTTGATCTCAGCGCGGTCGTGGGGAGCGAACGATGCTTCGATCAGCGGTTCCAGGATGGCGCGGTTCTCGCGGCGATGCGGGGTGGAATCGAAGCGCGGATCGTCGATCCACTCTGGATGCTCGCAGACGATGGTGCAGAAGTCGCTCCATTGCTTTTGGGTCTGCACCGAGAGGAGGACCGGGTTGCCGTCACCGCAGACATAGGCGCCATAGGGCACCACGGTGGCGTGGCGAACCCCGGCGCGGGCGGGCGGCGCGCCGCCATAGAGCGTGTAGTAAGCGGGATAGCCCATGAATTCGGCGAGCGCATCGAAAAGCGAGGTTTCCACCAGCTTGCCTTCGCCGGTGACCTGCCGCTCATAGAGCGCGGCAAGTATGCCCATCGCCCCGTAAACCCCGGCGCCGATGTCTCCCACCGAGATGCCGAGTTTGGCCAGTTCGTCGCCGTTGCCGGTGGTGGCAATGACTCCGGTTTCGCCCTGGAGCAGGAGGTCGAACGCTTTGCGGTGCAAGTAGGGGCCGCTCGAGCCATAGCCGGAGATCGAGCAGATCACGAGGCGCGGGAATTGCTTGCGCAACTCGGCCGGTGGAAACCCAAGCCGGTCGATTGCGCCGGGTCCAAGGTTCTGCACCAGCACGTCGCTCTGCGCGATCAACGCGCGCAGGATTTCGAGCGCCTCCGGTTGCTTGAGATCGAGCGTGAGGGATTGCTTCCCGCGGTTCAGCCAGACGAAATAGGACGACATGCCGTTGACCGTCGTGTCGTAGCCGCGCGCGAAGTCGCCACTGCCGGGCCGTTCGATCTTGATAACGTCTGCGCCCAGATCAGCCAGGTGCCGGGTGCAGAGCGGTCCGGCAACAGCCTGTTCCAGCGCGAGAACGCGAATTCCGGTCAGCGGCGGTGATGCCATGCACAGGTTCCCAGGGTCATGCGGTTCGTCGTGCCGGGATTATCGCAGCACGAAGCATCCAGTCGTAAGTTGCCAGTTTTCAGTCGTCAGTACGGTTGGCTTACTGACGACTGAAAACTGGCGACCGACGACTAGCCAGAAACGGACATCGGGGTGGCATTGCTGCCACCCCGATGCCGGGAAGGAAGGAGAGGTTGGAAGACCTCGTTATGTGGTGGCCGTCGGCGTAAGGGCTGGCGCCGCCGGCACCTCGGTGGCTTCGGAGATCGTGGTGCTCTCCGCGGCCGGTTCGTCGGCGGCTTCGGCGCTGGCTGCAGCATCCGCGGCCGCCTGCAGGCGCTCGTCGATTTGCTCGGTCGCCTGCTGAATCAAGAACGCGCGAACATCGTCGTTGGTTTTGCCATGCGCAAGCGCAACCGCGAGGAAGGTGCTGCCATCGAGCTCGGTGCGAAGCTCGTCCTCGGTGATGCCGAG